>CAMFHW010000102.1 GCA_945952175.1 uncultured Phenylobacterium sp.
GGTCTCGTCTATATGCCGAAGACTGACATCCAGCTGAACGGGACGATCCATTTCGCCACAGGCGGCTACGCCTGCCTGGGCCTCGTCGCCAACTCCTTCGACCTCCGCGGCAACATCACCATCAATGACGGCAAAAACACCCAGTGCGCCGAAGCTGGGGTCGCCCTTCCCACGGTGCCCGGATCCACCGATCGGGCGTCTTTGCTCCAATGAAGACTTGGCTCCAACGTTTGGCAGGTAGTCTTCGCCGCTCCTGGCGCGGCTACGGCGACGAGCGCGCCGCCGCCGCGCTGGAGGTGGTGATCTGGGTTTCGGTGCTCGCTATCCCCATCCTCAACATCGTCGATGTTGGGTTCTATCTGTTCCAGAAGATGCAGCTGGAATACTCGACCCAAGCTGCGGCCCGGGCGGTGTGGACGAAGTGCGATCTGGTCTACCTCCCAGCGACGACCCGATGCACCGGCGTAAACACGGCGGTCACCAACGCCGCCCAAGCCGCCAGTTCGTTGACGACCGCCGTCACCGCCTCGATCACGTCGGAGGGCTACTATTGCCAAGTCGGGTCGAGCCTCGTCTCGACCGGCACGCCTTTGGCCGCCGGCACCACGACCTGCGCCAACGGCGCACGGTCCGGCGACTATGTGCAGATCACCGGATCCTACACCTACACACCACTGTTCCGCGGGGTGAGCGTCACTAGTTATCTGACAACGCCCATCACCAAGACCGTCTGGGCGAGGCTCAACTGATGCGGCGGCCAGCGGACCTGATCCGCGACGAGCGCGGGGCGAGCGCCGTAGAATTCGTTCTCGTCCTTCCAATTCTCCTGCTGATCTCGATCGGCACGATCAACCTTTGCCTAATGCTCTTCGCCGTGTCCTCACTGCACCATTCGGTGGAGGAAGCGGCACGCTGCGCCTCGATCAAGACTGCGGTCTGCAGCGATCCCGCTACAACGCGCACCTATGCGCAGGTGCGTTACACCGGCCCGAAATTGACCGGCATGCTCGTTACACCGAGCCTGAACACGACGTGCGGCACAGGCGTGTCGGGCAATCAGGTCGTGGCGGCGGGCAGCTTCTCGCTGAAGACAGGCATACGCACCTTCTCCGTCCCGTTGTCAGCGACGGCGTGCTACCCTAGCTGAACGGATAGAACCCCGGCGTCATCCAGGCCGTGGCGATCGCGCCGAAGGCGATGGCCACACCGTAGGGGATGCCCGATTTCTCGTTCGGATCGCGGTCGCGCGTCGTCATCGCGCGGATCGCGCGCCCCGGCCGGAAGATGATGATGGCCAGAGCGATCGCGCCGCCGATCATCACCGTGATCAGGGCGAAGGTCCCCAGGCGCGACAGACCCGCGAACAGGGCCGCCGCCGTGAACAACTTGGCGTCGCCCGCCCCGAATACATTGAAATGGTATAGCAGGTAGGTCACCGCCAAGGTGATCCCCGCGGCCCCCAGGCCGGACGCCAGGCTGGAGGGCGCGACCCGCGCCGCCACGGCGGCGAAATAGAGCAGGATCAGGGCGACCACCACCCAGTTGGGGATGCGCCGGACCAGATGGTCGCTGAGCGCGGCGATCAGGAGGCCCGTGGTGAAGAGTCCCGCCAGGCCCCAGCGCAGGAGATCCGGCGCCGTGAAGCTCACGGCTTCTTGGGCGGCGGCGGGATCGGGCTCTGGGCCAGGACCTCACCCGCCTTGCCCGCCTTCAGCGCCTTGACCAGCTCAAGGTTCTGATAGGCGCGGCCATAGCTGGAGCCGCGCACGTCGATGGCTTGCTGGAACAGCTTCTCAGCCGCGTCGAGATCGCCGCGCAGCACGGCGGCGAAGCCGGCGTTGTTCAGCACGCCCGCGCGGGCGTCCTTGTCTCCGGTGGCGGTCGCTTTCGCGTACTCGCCCTGCAGCGCCAGCGACAGGCGCAGGTTGGCGCGCGCCGTCTCCAGGGTCGGATCCTTGTCGAGGGCGTGCACGAAGTCGGTCGACGCCTCGGCGTAGCGCCCCTGCAGCAGCCGCGAGTAGCCGCGATTGTTGTAGACGGCCGGCTCGGCGCCCGGCTGTTCGAGCGCCTTCTGGTAGGCCGCCTCGGCGCCCACCCAGTCGCGCCGGCGGTCGGCCTCGACGCCGAGCGCGTTCCAGGCCCGCCACTGGGCCGGGTCGGCGGCCACGGCGGCGCGGAGCGCGGCTTCCGCTTCGGCGGAACGCTGCAGCTGGGCCAGGGCTATGCCCTTGCCTTGCAGAGCCTGCGCCTTGAGGGCCGGCGCCGTCTCGGCGAGGCCGAAGCTGCGCGCCGCCTCGTCATAGCGGCCGCGAGCCAGATGCAGCTCGCCGGACCGCAACATCAGCCGAGGGTCGTTCGGCGCGGCGAACAGCGCCTCGTCGAGGGCCCGGCCGGCGTCGACCAGGCGATCCTCCTGCATGGCGCGGTCGAACTCGGCGATCGCCGGATCGACGATGGCCGCGGCCGCCGCCTGTTCCTGGCCCTTCGACGGCTTGAACAGTCCGGCCTCGGCGGGACCGGCGGCCAGCAGGACGCAACTCGCCAGCAGGACCAGGCCTGGACCAAGGGCCGGTCTCATCCGACACGCCCCGCGCCCGCGAGGCTGGTCGGCGCATCGCGGCCAAGCACCAGTTGGAAGGCGCATTCGTTCGGACAGGCGGTCAGCGCCACCTTGAACGGCAGCGTGCGGGCCAGCACCTCGGCCACGGTCTGATTGCGCGGCGCGAACCGAATCTCGGAGCGCGCCTGCGCCGGCGCCGCGCCGTCGGCCGAGGCCAGCGACCATCCCGCCTGGGCGAGGTAGAGCCGGGCGGGCTGGGCGGCGTTGCTGCGTCCCGTGGCGTTGATCAGCGCCAGGGAATAGCCGGCGATCAGCGGCTCGCTGCGCCGGACCGTCCCCGTGCCCACCGCGATCCGCAGGCCCACCTGCAGCGGCTGGCCCGCCGCCGCGATCTGGCGCAGGCCGCTGGTGGCGCGCAGCGGACCCTGGGGCGGCGCGGGCGCCTGTTCCCGCTCCTGCTGGGCCAGCTGCAGCACCGGGGCGCCGATCAGGGCCGCGCTGCGCGGTGTCGCGGCCGCGGCGCGCAGGATCTCGGAATAGCGGACATTGGCCGCGACGACGCGCGAGCCGGGCTCGGCCGCCAGGGCCAGCGCATAGTAGCGGTCGCTGAGGTCGAAGCGCCCGAGCTTGTCGTAGATAACCCCCATGGCGTTCAGCACCCGGGCGTCCTCGGGCGACGCGTCCCTGGCGAATTGCAGGAGGTCGAGGGCGGCGCCGTAGTCGCGCGCCTCGATCTTCGCGGCCGCAGCGGCGTAGAGCCGGTCGGTCGGCGTCTCGGCCGGAATGTCCGCGGCGCCCATGTAGACCGGCTTGGCTTCGGCCATCCGCGCGGCGGGCTTGTGGTCGACGAGATGGGCCAGGAAGTGGCGGGCGGTCGCACATCCGCCCAGGGGCATGGCCAGCACGGACGCCGCCAGGACCAGACCAAGCTTGCTCGATGTCGACATCGTCATTTCCCCCCTCTGAGGGCTGGCAGGCCTTCACGGATCAGGTCGATGGCGCCCGGCAGCAGCAGGGCGGTGACCACGACCGGAAGGATGCAGGCCACAAGCGGCACGGTCATGAGCACGGGAATGCGCATGGCCTTTTCCTCGGCCCGGATCAGGCGATCGGATCGCATCTCCTGCGAATAGGTCCGCATGGTCTGGCCGATGCTGGTGCCCAGCGTGTCCGTCTGGATCAGCAGGGCCGAGAACGAGCGGATCGCCGGGACTGCAGTGCGCTCGCCGAGGTTCCGCAGCGCCTCGACACGGGTCCGTCCGGCTCGCAGTTCCTGGGATAGGATGCCGAATTCGCGCGCGATCCGAGGATGGGATTCCGTGACCTCGTCAGCGACGCGAACGAAGGCGGCTTCCATGCCCAGGCCCGCCTCGATGCAGACGACCATGAGGTCCAGGGCGTCCGGGAATTGCTGTTCGAGCTGTTGGCGCCGGTTTTCGGCCAAGCGGTCGACAATGGCCCGCGGCGCGATCAGGCCGGTTCCGCATAGCGCCAGGGCGACGACCGTCAGCTTGGTGACCGTGAACGGCTGCGCGTTCAAGACTTGCCCGAGCAGGAACAACAACGGCAAGGCGAGCGCCAGGCCGAAGCGCGCAATGAAGAACCAGACCGGCGCGGACGGGTTCTCGAACCCGGCCTGGAACAGCAGATCGGCGAGCTTGCTCCGCTCGGCCTCGTTGTTGAGCGAGCTGCGGGCCTGGACCCAGGCCAGCAGCGGGTTGGAAACCTTGCGGTTCTTCACGACCGAGGAGGCGCCGCCGATCATCCCTCGGTCGTCCTGCTCGCCGCGCAGGCGGCGGTTCACCAGCAACGCCGTCTCGATGCGGTCCATCAGCCAATAGGACGCCCCGACCGCGGCGACGAAGACCGCCAGTAGGATAAGGGTGTCGGAAACGAACTGCATGCCCCCCATCCTCAATATTTGAAGTTCACGATGCGGTTCATCACGATCTGCCCGATGACGTAGAGGATCGCCGTCAGGGTCACGATCGGCCAGAACAGCGGATCGCCGAACTTGCTGGTGTAGAAGTCGGGCTGGGTCAGGGCCACGAACGAGATCAGGAAAATCGGCAGGATGCTCAGGACGAGGGCGGACATCCGCCCCTCGCTCGCCAGGGCCTGAACGCGTTTGCCCAGGGTGATGCGGCTACGGATCACGGTCGCCAAATTCATCAGGATCTCGGCGAGATTGCCGCCCGTCTCGGCCTGGATGCCGACGCTCACCGCGAAGAAGTGAGCGTCTTCCGAACCGGTGCGCCGGGCGAAATTGCCAAGCGCCTCGCGGAACTCGAAGCCGTAGGTGGTCTCGTCGACGATCAGGCCGAACTCGCTCCCGATCGGGTCGCCCATCTCCTGGGTCACCAGCTGGACCGCCGAGACCACCGGATGGCCCGCGCGGATCGCCCGGGTGATGATGTCGAGCGCCAGCGGCAATTGCTCCTCGAGCAGCTTGAGCCGCCGGGTGTGCGCGCGGGAAATGAACACCCAGGTCGTGAGCCCGACGATCGTGAAGGACGCCACCAGCGTGGTCAGGCCGTTCGCGATGCTCGACCCCGGCGCGAAGGTGCCGAACAGGAAGCTGGCGAGCAGCCAGAGCCCGATAGACGCCGCAAAATCGTAGGCCAGCAGGCGAAGCGGCGAGATCGAAAGGCCGGCCTGCCCCAGATAGAGGCTCATGCGTTCGAGGACGCGGCCGCCGCGCCCCCCGATGCCCGAGCCCGCGCTGCGGCGGATCAGGGTCTGATAGACCTCGCCAGCAGGCATGCCAGATTCGAGCATGGTCAGCCGCCGGTTCACCCGCTGGCGGCGAGACCGAGCCGATAGCGCGGCGGAGGCGACCGCCTGGACGCCGAGCACGCTGGCGACGAAGATCAGAACCAGGGCGACGGGAAGGAGCATGCCCTGCATGATCAGACAGCCACCCGCCCAGGCGCGAAGATTTCGGGCGAAAGCTCAAGGCCACGCATCTTCAGCGTCTCGATGAATTTCGGCCGCACACCCGTGGCCTCGTAGTCGCCCAGCACCTCGCCTTTCGGCCCGCGCCCCTTTCGGCGGAAGCGGAAGATCTCCTGCATGGAGATCACCTCCTCCTCCATGCCGACGATCTCGGAAATCGACACCACCCTGCGGCGGCCATCCTCCAGGCGCTCCACCTGCACGATGACATGCACCGCCGAGGCGAGCTGCCCGCGGATGGAGCGGGGCGAGATATCGAGCCCTGCCATGCCGATCATCTGTTCGAGGCGGGAGAGCGCGTCACGCGGCGTGTTGGCGTGCACTGTCGTCATCGAGCCGTCGTGGCCGGTGTTCATGGCCTGCAGCATGTCGAAAGCCTCACCGGCCCGGACCTCGCCAACGATGATCCGGTCGGGCCGCATCCGCAGCGAGTTCTTGACCAGCTCGCGCTGGGTGATCTCGCCGCGCCCCTCGATATTGGCCGGCCGCGTTTCGAGCCGCCCCACATGTGGCTGCTGCAACTGCAGTTCCGCCGAGTCCTCGATCGTCACCACCCGTTCGGTGTGGTCGATGAAGGCCGACATCGCGTTTAGCAGGGTGGTTTTGCCCGAGCCCGTGCCGCCGGAGATCAGCACATTGCGGCGACCTTCGACCACGCCCTGCAGCACCGTGGCCATGTCACGGGCGACGCTGCCGAACTCCACCAGCCGCGACATACTAATCGGGGTCTTGGAAAACTTCCGGATCGAGACGAGCGGACCGTCCACCGCCAAGGGCGGAATGATGGCGTTGACACGTGAGCCGTCGGCGAGACGCGCGTCCACCATCGGCTGGGACTCGTCGACCCGCCGGCCCACGGCGGCGACGATCTTGTTGATGATCCGCAGCAGGTGTCGCGTGTCTTGGAACTTGACCTCGGTCCGCTCCAGGCGCCCCGATCGCTCCACATAGACCATCTCGTGGGTGTTGATCAGGATATCGGTGATCGTCGGATCCTTGAGCAGCGGCTCGAGCGGTCCGAGACCCAGGAGTTCATCCAGCAGCTCATCGATCAGCTGGTCGATCTGCACCGGCGTCAGCAGCCGCTTTTCCTCGCTCAGCAGGCCGATCACCGCACGGCGGATCTCGATCTTCAGCGTGTCGCGCTGCGTATGCTCGAGCGCCGACAGGTTCAGCATATCGAGCAGGCGCTGGTGCAGCCGGACCCGCAGCTCGAGCGCATCCGCGCCGAGGCCCCGGGCGGTCAGATCGTTCGCGGCTTTGACCTCTTCGTTCCAGAACGACACGTCAGCCCCCCGCATCCTGGGCGGCCGCGATACGCGCCGCGCTGATCAGACCGATGAGCTGTCGCAGGGCCTTCTCCAGCTTGGAGCCCCGCCGCAGGTTCGAGATCGCAGCCCCCTGGTTGACCGCCTCGCTCATCAGCTTGCGATCTTCTGGGATGGTGACGTCGAAGCTCCGGCCGATCGCCGCCTCGACGGCGCGGATCGAAAGCGAAGCGGGAGCGTCGCCTCCGCAGCGGTTGCAGACGAGGGTCACGGATTCAGGGTCGACGCCCTGGCCGCGCAGGACCGAAAGCTGTCGCTGGGTGACATGGGCGTGCGGCACCGAGAGGTTGGTGACCATGACAAGCTGATCCGCTTCCCGGACGACACGGCCGACCCAGCTCGTCCAAGCGCTCGGGAGATCGAGCAAGATCAGGTCGAAGTCCCGGCGAAGCGCCTCGAGCAGGCCGTCGATGAGGGAGCTGCTGATGGATTCGAGCGGCAGGAATTCCTTCGGGGCCCCCAGCACCTTCGCGCCGCTGCTGTGCGGCGCCAGTTCCGCCGTGAAAGCGACCTCGGAAGGACTACCGCCCGCCGCCAGAACCTCGCCCATGGTGATCGATCCGACGACGTCCAGGTACATCGCCGCCATACCGAACTGGATGTCGAGGTCGACCAGGCAGACGCGCGAGGCCCTGCCCGTGCTGGCGACCAGGGCCGCGACCTGCGCGGCCACCACCGTCGCCCCCACGCCGCCGCCGGCCTTCAGCATGGCCACGACATGGCCCGCGGCGCCAGGCGGCTGGATGGCCGGACGATCCAAGGTCGCCATGATGCGCTCGAGGCTCGCGGCCAGCGCGGGTTCGGAGATCGGTGCGACCAGCACATCCCCGGCCCCCTCGCGCACGAGCCGGCGGGTGACCTCCACATTGGCGTGGCTGAGGAAGACGATCACCCGGCCCCGTCGGGAATTGTCGCGCAGGTGGGCGCAAAGCGCCTCCACTTCACGCGTCTTGGTCGCGTCCACGGCGGCGATCATGAGGTCGACCCGCGCCAGGGCGTCGCTGAACGACTCCGAGCCCATCGGCTGGAACAAGACGTCCGGGAACAACGCCTTCAGGCTGTCGGGCGGCGCCTTGCCGTCAAACGCCACGGGATCGTAGCCCAGCCGCGTCAGACGCGAGGTAGGATCGCTGATCTCCTTCACAGGCTCCCGCACCGCTGCCATCCGACTGAACAAGGCCACTACGAACTCCGAGCTTTACGCCGTCCCACCACGGTCCTGGCGCGGGGGCTTCGCAAGGACCGTGCCCACTTCCAGGCCGGGTCGCTGGGACTGCTGCGACGCCGGCGAGGACCTATTCCTTCCCGCCCCCACCGGCGTCCTTGACGGCCGAACTGGTCGCGGTCGTCGCCGGCTGAAGCACCTTGCCCTTCTCGTAACGGTCCTGCGCCAGGGCCGTCCGCGCCCCGCTGGAGGCGGGCGGCTCAGTCCGCTTGTAGCGCGCGCCCGGATCGGCGATCTGGGCCGCCACGGCCTGCCGGACGCTCGATCCGAAGTCGGGCTGGAGGTTTCCCGGCGCCTGGACGCAACCGGCCAGGCCGCAGGCGATCATCGACAGAGCCGACATCGTACGGAAGATCTTCATGGTCCGGTTCCTAGTGCAGGACATGGCCATAGCCCCCTTCGAGACCGCCCTTGCTCGGATCGACCGACATCAGGGCGCGCTCCTCAGCCGAGCGCGGAGTCGCCATCGCGTGCTGCGCGCCGAATAGGAAGAGCTCGAAATCGGACGGCGGCACGAACCGATCGGCCGGCGTTGCGGCCCGGCCGCGCGTCGGAACCGCGAGGTGCGGCGTCACAACCAGGACCAGCTCGGTCTGGTTCTTCTGATACCCGGTCGAGCGGAACAGGGCGCCGATGACCGGTAGGTCGCCGACGAATGGAAACTGGCTGATATCGCTCCGGAAATCATCTTTCAGGAGGCCGGCGATGGTGAAGGACTCGCCGTCCCGCAGTTCGACGGTCGTCTTGGCGCGCCGCACCTTGATGCCCGGGATCACGAGGCCGTTCGAGGTGAAAGACGTCGTGGGATCGATCGCCGACACCTCGGGCGCGACCACGAGGTTAATCATACCGTCGTCCAGCACGGTGGGCGTGAAGCCGAGGGCGATGCCGAACTGCTTGAACTCCACGGTGATCGTCTGGCCATTGCCGGTGCTCGACTGGGCCACGGGGATGGGGAACTCGCCACCAGCGAGGAAGTTGGCGGTGTCGCCCGACATGGCCACCAGGGTGGGTTCCGCCAGGGTCTTGACGAGTCCCTTGGTCTCAAGGGCGTCGAACATCAGGTCGAGATTTAGCTCGCCGGACCGGATCACCGTCTGGATGGCGCCGAACGCGTCGGACGACCCGCCGATCGGCGAGACGCCGGTGTTGAGATAGGGCCGTCCCAGAAGGTGGTTCGCCGCAGACGGTACGATGAACGGCTTGCCCGGCGCGCCGCCATTCGGTGACGAAGCGTTTGCGCGCAACTGCTTGGCCACCGAGCGCTCCATCTCGACGAAGCGCACGGAGAGCATGACCTGCTGAATGCCCTGCACCGACATCATGTTGACGACCTTGCCGGGCGCATAGCTCTCGGCGAGCGTCACGATCTGCTGGGCCTTGGGGCCGCTGCTGACCCGGCCGGACAGCACGATGGATTCGTTGGCCGCACCGACGCTGACCCCGTTCTCGTCGGGCAGGACTTCGTGCAGCCTTTGCTTCAGACCGTCGACGTCGGCGCTGACGACGACGTTCACCGACGAGATCAGCCGCTTGCCGGGGCCGTAGATGCTGAGCACCGTCGAACCCATCTTCTTGCCGACCACATAGACCTGGGTCGTCGACAGCGGCAACACGTCGGCGATCTCCGGGCTCGCCAGCATCAGGTCCTTGTAGGACGGCGCCTCAAGCACCTGCGACTTCCCCACCGGCACAACCAGTTCGTAAGCCGCGCTTTCCTGCGCCCAGGCGGCGCTTGGCGCTGAAACGCCCGTCACAGCTAGGGCGAGCGCCACGGTGGCGACGGCGCTCGCTGCGCCAGCCGCCCAACCGGGAAGTCCCTTTTTGCTGATTTTCAACCCGACCCCCATTGAAAGCGCCGAACCCAGTGGATCCGGACTCAAATCCTTGTTCAGCGCGCGACCGCGTATTCGGTGCTCACCACGCCGCGGGTGACGCTGATCCGCGGCCCTGCGGCTGCGGCGATCCGAGTGTCCGGCCGCGCCGGACGGGGCGCGGCGCCCTTCAGGCCACTCGGCGCCGCGGCGCGATACCCACCCAGATCGGCGATCGTGGTCAGCCGCTTGCCGGTAAGCGCTTGGTCGTTCACCTGGCGCAGAGAGAGCGAAACCGTACCGACGGCCTGGGCGAGCGAGATCGTCTGGGCCTGTTCCGGCGTCACCTCGAGGGTGATGGCCTTCACAACCACCGGCTTCGTCGCGCTCTCGTCGTCGATCTGGTCGACGCCCAGGACCTTCAGATTGTCGGCCACGACCTGGGTCTGATAGCCTGCCCGGCCATCGCCGCCGCCGGCCTCGCGGGTCAGCAGGACGTCCACGCGGTCGCCCGGCAGGACGAAGCCCGCGACGCCCGCCACGTCATTGGCGCGGAAGGTCACGGCGCGCATGCCGGGCGCTGTCTCTTATACACATCTCCGAGCCCACGAGACAAGAGGCAATCTC
>CAMFHW010000103.1 GCA_945952175.1 uncultured Phenylobacterium sp.
GGCGATCGAGGCTCGCCTTTGCTTTTGGCAAGGGCAGTACACACCCGTCATGGAAAAAGGATCAGCCAACCTGTCGATAGAATGGCAAATCTATTCCAGACTCCAGAGGAAGATCATCTCCACCATCACGACAAATGGAGGTGCCGAAATTCGTGAGAGTGGTCCTAAAAATGTAGCTCCCATCATTCTGGGGGCTTTCAAGAAGAACGTCATTCGGCTTTCGGAAAACGATGATTTTCGAAGGATATTCATTGTCGATCCCAGTCAAACGGCCCCTGTTGGTGTCAGCGCGACCTCCAACAGTCCGATCACACTGATGGGATCCAGTTCCGGTAGCCGGCCGCTCGCCGAGGCATCGGGCTCAGTTGTGGCGGTTATCGCCGGCGCCGGGCTTGGCACCGGCTTCCTGGTGTCCTCCGATGGCTATGTCATCACCAACGAACATGTGGTCGGCGCCGAGACCAAGGTCCGTATCCGATGGTCCGATGGATTTGAGAGCGACGGTGAAGTGATCCGCAGCCACAAGGCGCGGGACGTCGCGTTGATCCGGACGAATCCTCACGGGCGACAAGCGTTGGCGATCCGGCGCGGAATTGTCCCGTTGGGATCAACCGTATTCGCGGTGGGCACGCCGCTCGACCTGAAGTTTCAGGGAACAGTGACCAAGGGCGCCATTTCGGCAAACCGTGTCTTTGGCGGCTTTAGCTTCATCCAGAGTGATGTTGGTGTGAGTCACGGCAATAGCGGCGGTCCGCTCCTAGATGAGAAGGGCGCGGTGGTGGGCATCACCGACTGGGGCCATCGCGAGGAGGGCGAGCCCGCGAACCTCAACTTCTTCATTCCCATTGGCGACGCCCTCGACTTCCTGAACCTCGTCCCGGCCGTCTGACGCGCCGGGCCGGCGGCGGAGTCGCCAAGCGGGCGAAGCTCGGCCTATGGTCTCGGCCTCGTTCCCTCCGGAGTTCCGCATGCGTCGCCGCACCTTCCTCGCCGCCTTGCCCGCCGCCGCCGTGGCGGGGATGGCCCATGCCACCAGCCGCGCGCAGAACCCCAACCGCAACCGGCCGGACGTGCATGGCGGCGACCGGATCGACGGGGCGACCTTCGCCAGCCGCAGCGCCGCCTGGGGCGTGCATGGGGCGGCGGCGACCGCCCACCCGCTGGCGACCCAGACCGCGATCGAGATGCTGAAGAAGGGCGGCTCGGCGGTCGACGCGGCGATCGCGGCAAGCGCGGTGCTGGGCTATGGCGAGCCGATCTCCTGCGGGGTCGGCGGCGACTGCTTCGTCATGCTGTGGGACCCGAAGACCCGCCAGGTCGTGGGGCTGAACGGCTCGGGCCGTAGTCCCAAGGGCCTGTCGCTTGAGACGGTGCGGGCGCGCTCGAAGAACGGCCTGATCCCCTCCTATGGCGCGGTCTCGGTCAGCGTGCCGGGCGCGGTCGACGCCTGGTGGACGCTCCACCAGAAGTACGGAAAGCTGGCCTGGAAGGACCTCTTCCAGCCGGCGATCGGGTTCGCCGAAGAGGGCGCGCCGATCACCCAGAATGTCGCCTTCTATGTCGAGAAGTCGTTCGGCAACTTCACCAAGCCGGGCGCCGGGATCGAGGAGACCGAGAACTTCCGCAAGGTCTGGGCGCCGGAGGGCGGGACCCCGGCCGAGGGCGAGGTGTTCCGCAATCCCGGCCTGGCGCGCACCTATCGGCTGATCGCCGAGGGCGGCCGCGACGCCTTCTACGAGGGCGAGATCGCCGACACCATCGAACGCTACTTCAAGCGGATCGGCGGCTGGATGGCCAAGGCCGACCTCGCCGCGCACCACAGCCGCTGGGACCCGCCGCACAGGACCGGCTATCGCGGCGTCGACGTCTATGGCCTGTCGCCGAACAGCCAGGGCCTGGCCACGCTGGCGGCCCTGAACATCATGGAGACCTTCGACTTCAAGGCGATGGGCTTCCAGTCGGCCCAGGCGATCCACCATGCGGTGGAGGCCAAGCGCCTCGCCTTCGAGGACCGCGCCCGCTACTACGCCGACCCGGACTTCTACAAGGTCCCGGCCGAGTGGCTGATCTCCAAGGACTATGCCGCCGAGCGGGCGAAGCTGATCCGCCCCGACGCGATCCTGGACAACCTGCGGCCCGGCCAGGCGCCCAGCCATGGCGACACCACCTATTTCTGCACCGCCGACAAGGACGGGATGATGGTCTCGATCATCCAGTCCAACTATCGCGGCATGGGCTCGGGCCTGATGCCCGACGGGCTGGGCTTCATGTTCCAGGACCGGGGCGAACTGTTCGCCCTGACAGATGGCCACCCGAACATCTTCGCCCCCGGCAAGCGGCCGTTCCAGACCATCATCCCCGGCTTCGCGGTGAAGGGCGGCGAGCCGTGGCTGGCCTTCGGCGTGATGGGCGGCGACATGCAGCCCCAGGGCCAGGCCCAGATCATCTCCAACATGGTCGATTTCGGCCTGGGCGTGCAGGAGGCGGGCGACAGCCCCCGCTGGCACCACGACGGCTCGCCCGAGCCCACCGGCGAGGCGGCCCTGCCCGGCTCCGGTTTCCTCAACCTGGAGACCGGCGTGCCGGAGGCGACCAAGGCGGCGCTCGCCAAGATCGGCTGGAAGATGCGCCCCGCCGAAGGCGGCTATGGCGGCTACGAAGCCATCGAACGCTGGCCCGGCCGCTACGCCGCCGCCACCGAGATGCGCAAGGACGGCGTGGCCCTGGGGTACTAGGTGCTGCCGGCGAGGTGGCCCTGAAGGGCTGCGAACGTCCCGGCACGCTGGTCTTCACCCATGGCGCCCAGGCCCCTAGCCAAGGCGCCACAGAAATCGGACTTGTCGGTCCGGTCGGCCAGATCGCGGATGGCGCTCTCAATCATGGCGACACCAGCTGCAGTTTGCCCGGTCGCCAGGAGCCACGCCCCGCGCGTCGCAATGAGAGGTGCGGCGTCCGAGACCTCCGTAATCGCTGATTGTGAGAGGTTTCCTGCAAGCGGCAGCAGCACCGTGTCTTCAAGCTGTAGAATCGACCAAGCGACGGTCCCTTCGATCCAAGCCAAAGTTCGCTTGCCATCCGCGTCCGCCGCTGCGGACGCTGCGATCTCGTCCTTGTTGGCCAGATAGCATTCCACCGCCGAACGATGGCCTTTTGATTTCGACAGCGCGTCAAGCGCCGCCGACCATAGCCAGGCGGAATAAGGCGGCCGACGCACGGCTTCGAGCGCTGCTCGCGCCAGATCGTCGTAGAGGCCTGCACGATTGAATGCATAGACCTGCACCAAGTGCGCCTGGCTTTCCACGATGGCCGGAGCCGGCCTGAGAAGCTGCAGCAAGAGCCAACCGTCGGAGGGCAAATCAGCGTCCTTCTTGGCGCGGAACGGGGCCAGATTCAGGGCTGCCAGCCATAGGCTTGAGACGGCGAAGCCGGTGAGCCCGCCCAAGATCAGCGGTGTCGCTGCACCTCCCAGCCTCGCGACAACATAGGCGATCAGAATAGCCGCGCCGCCTGACACAAGGTTGGCGCCGCCCCCCGCCACGATGATCGCGGCCTCCCTCCAGCGGAATGACGACGCGGCCGGCCAAAGGTGGCTCGTCCGTCCGCCCGCGTAGGGATAGGCATGCAGCCGGATCCTGATGCCAGCCCATCGCAGACCGCGCCTCTCCGGCCCATTGCCAACCGAGACCGTAATGGCGCGAGCGCCGACGGCTTTCGCCGCGAGCGCATGGCCGAGTTCGTGGATGAGCACACGCACCGGCAAGCTCAGCATGCTGACGGCTACAGCCACCATCATCGCAGCCCCAGATAAGACGCCATCTTGCGATGCGTAGGCGATGGGGATCAGCCAAAGGGTCTGGGGTACGACAAAATGGATGAACGCCGCGCGATCCTCTCGTGTTGGGCGGTCGGGCGCGCATCCTCCGCAGACCCGTTGAGGCAATTTGAGGAAGCCGCCACGCGCCCACCTGAAGAACGCGCGATCATCGCTCTGAAACCCGCACACGGTGCAACTTAGGGTCATACGCCAAGCTTCATTGCGCGCGGCCTTGTTGTCCAGCTTGTCACCCCGCTCTGCGGTTGCGGCGACACTTAAATGGCGGTGAACTGACGCTCCTTTGCGTCGTAGGTCGCACCAGAAGGAACAGGCGATGACGCCCGACGAGATGCGCGAGATCGTGATGAGCTTTCCGGGCGCGGAGGAGGCCATGTCCTATGGGCAGCCGGCCTTCAAGGTGAACGGCAAGTTCTTCACGCGCCTGCGCCGCGAAGACAATTCGGTGGTCCTGACGGGCATCTCGATGGACGAGCGCGAGATGCTGATGGAGGCCGAGCCCGACACCTTCCACATCACCCCGCACTACAAGGACTATCCGAGCGTGCTCGCGCGGATCGAGACCCTGCACCCCGGCAGCTTCCAGAACTTCCTGGAGCGAAAGTGGCGCCAGATCGCGCCGAAGAAGTGGGTGAAGGACTACGACGCGGCGAAGGCCAACTGAGCAGGTCAGCCGGCGCGGGCGGCGGCCTTGAAGTCGGGATCGGCCAGCAGGCGGGCCACGAGTTTCTGGAAAAGGCCGTTGTACTGGTTGAAGGCGTCGGGAATGGCGACGGCCCCGATGAAGGACGAGCTCCAGCTCGATTGCACATCGAGGTCCTTCTCGAAGACCACCACGGCCTCGCGCTTGAGCACGAAATGAGCGCCCAGGCGGGCCGTCGCGGTCGGCATGGTGCTATCGACATGGGTGTCCGTGACGACCCCGGACACCGATAGGGTCGAGCGCGGGTCCAGCTTGCCTGCGCCGTTCAGCTCGGCCGCCAGGGTGTCGGCCAGGAATTGGGCATAGGACCCCTTTGGCGCCGCCTGCACCCCGGCCCGCACCGCGATCTTGCGATCCATGGCCGTCGGGGCGCCGGGACCGGGGGTGAACGCCCCGACCTTCAGGGGTGCGATGCCGGCGGCGCGCAGGGCCTGGATGTTGTCGAGCGTCGCCTGCGGGGCCGCCATCGGGGCCATCGCGCAGGCGGACAGCGTCAGGCCGCTGATAACGACCGGGAGAGCGGTCCGCAGTCTCATGACTGAGGAGCCTGGGGCTTGGCCGGTTCAGGCGTCGTCTCGGACGGAGCCGAGGCCGGGGCCTCGGGCGCCGAGGTCGCAACTGAAGCCGGCGCGGGCGAGCCCGCAAAGCCGGGATCCGACGCCAAGGCATTGAGCGGATTGGAAACGATCTGGCGGACCATGACCGACACCGCGCCCTTCAAGCCGCCCTCGACCTTCACCGCATCGGTGGGCGTGCTGTTGATGAGGCCTATCTGGAAGACGATCGAGTGGGCGGCGGTGCGGCTGATCTTCGGGGCGGTTGGCGAAGCCATATAGTCGATGCTGCAGGCGTAGTGTTCCCGCACCGTGCTGCCGGCGATGAACAGGGTGGCCCCCGTGATCGCACCCTTGGTGGCGGCGTCGGTGGTCTCGCCCGGCGCGACAACATCGTCGATCACGATGCTCAGAACGGCTCCGTTGGCCGTCGGCTCGTCGCTGATCTCGGAGAAGAGGCCACTGGCCTTTACCGTGGAAACGACGTCGGCCTTGACCTGCTTTGTCGCCTGAAGGTTCGGCGCGCCCTTGGTCTTGAACTGGAATAGCAGCTGGACCGGCTGCGGCTGCGCCACCACCACCTTCTGCTCCGGTTTGAGGTCGGACAACTCAGTCCCGACGAAGGACGCGGCCGAGGCGCGGCCAGAGCCCATCACCAAGACCAGCAACAGCCCAAGCAGGGCCAGCCACGCGACCGCCGGCCGCATCCGAACACACCAGGACATGAGATTCCCCGAAGAGCCTTGAACAACCCGGAGGCAGTAGACGTGCAATCGGAGGTGGCGGCAAGCTCTATAGTCGAGCTTGTTCGTCGCCCTAGAACTCGTCCTCCATCATCGAGCGGAACTGCTCGAAGATCTCGGCGGCCTGTTCCTCGCTGGGCGGAGGCTCGGGTTCGGCGGCGGGGGCGGGCGCGCCGCCGGTGAGGCGGCCGGCGACGGCGCCGTCCTGGACCAGCAGCAACTCCTCGCCCGCCTCCAGCGCCAGCAGGAGCTGGGCGAGCTTGGGCGGCAGGTCGTCGAGGTCGAGGCGCTTCATGGCGCCAGTCTAAGAGCCGCACGGCGGCGCGCAAAGCGTGACAGGGCGAGATCCGGGCCGTATCGAGCGGAAGCGCCCCCTCACCCCACCCCTCCGCCGGAGCGGGGGAGAGGGCAAATCGAATGGGAGTTGTCATGGCCTACCGGTCCTTGCGGGACTTCATCGCCAAGCTGGAGAAGGCGGGCGAGCTGGTGCGGGTGAGCGAGCCGGTCTCGTCGGTGCTGGAGATGACCGAGATCCAGCGGCGGCTGCTGGCGACCGGCGGCCCGGCCGTGCTGTTCGAGAACGTGACCCGCGCCGACGGCGAACCGTCGTCCATGCCCTGCCTGGTCAACCTGTTCGGCACGGTGAAGCGGGTGGCGATGGGCGTGACCCTGGAGGGCCAGGAACGCACCACCGCGGGCGAGCTGCGTGAGGTGGGCGAACTGCTGGCCTTCCTGCGCAGTCCCGAGCCGCCGCGTGGCCTGAAGGACGCGGTCGAGATGCTGCCGCTGGCCAAGACGGTGATGTCGATGCGGCCGGCCACGGTGAAGAAGGCGGCCGTGCAGGAGGTGGTCTGGAAGGGCGACCAGATCGACCTCGGCAAGCTGCCGATCCAGACCTGCTGGCCCGGCGAGCCCGCGCCGCTGATCACCTGGCCGCTGGTGGTGACGAAGGGGCCGTCGGAGGATCGCGAGGACGACTACAACCTCGGCATCTACCGCATGCAGGTGCTGGGCAAGGACCGCACCATCATGCGTTGGCTGGCCCACCGTGGCGGGGCCCAGCACCACCGGCGCTGGAAGGCGCAGGGCAAGCGCGAGCCCCTGCCGGCCTGCGCGGTGATCGGCGCCGATCCGGGCACCATCCTGGCGGCGGTGACGCCGGTGCCGGAGACCCTGTCGGAATACCAGTTCGCCGGGCTGATGCGCGGAGCCAAGGTCGAGCTGGTCCAGGCCAAGACCGTGCCGCTGATGGTTCCGGCCCAGGCCGAGATCGTGATCGAGGGCCATGTCCTGCTGGACGACTATGCCGACGAGGGCCCGTATGGCGACCACACCGGCTATTACAATTCGGTCGAGCGGTTTCCGATCTTCCAGGTCAGCGCGATCACCATGCGCAAGGACCCGATCTATCTGACCACCTTCACCGGCCGGCCGCCGGACGAACCCAGCGTGCTGGGCGAGGCGCTGAACGAGGTGTTCATCCCGCTGATCCGCCAACAGTTCCCGGAGATCGTCGACTTCTGGCTGCCGCCCGAGGGCTGCAGCTACCGCATCGCCGTGGTGTCGATGAAGAAGGCCTATCCGGGGCACGCCAAGCGCGTGATGATGGGCGTCTGGAGCTATCTGCGACAGTTCATGTACACCAAGTGGGTGATCGTCGTGGACGACGACATCGACGCCCGCGACTGGAAGGACGTCATGTGGGCGATCTCCACCCGCATGGACCCGGCCCGCGACGTGACGCTCGTGGAGAACACTCCCATCGACTATCTCGACTTCGCCTCGCCGCAGAGCGGGCTGGGCTCGAAGATCGGCCTCGACGCCACCAACAAATGGCCGCCGGAGACCCACCGTGAGTGGGGCGAGAAGCTGGGCATGGACGCGGCCACGGTCGAGGCGGTGACCGCCAAGTGGTCCAGGCTCGGCCTGCCGGGCTCGGGCGAGCCTGTGGACTAGGAGACTTCCTCCCCCGCGAAGCGGGGGAGGAAGAAGCGGGGCCATTTCGCCGCACTTGCCGTCGACGGCGTTCCGCGTCCAACTGCGCGCCGCGCCGGGGGGCGTGGGAGCCAAATGATGGACGTCTCTGCGTCGGGCCACGCGGCCGCGCTCTGGGCGGGCCTGCACATCATCCTGTTGCTGGTCCTGTCGGTGCTGGTCGTGCGCCAGCGCCAGACCCACAAGGTCTCGCTCGGCGACGAGGGCGTGCCGGAACTGGCCCAGGCCATCCGCGCCTTCGGCAACGCCAGCGAATACATCCCGGCCGGCCTGGTCGGCCTGGGCGTCCTGGCCCTGGTCGGCGCGCCGCCCTGGGCGATCCATGTGCTCGGCCTGGTGTTGTTCGTGGGCCGGGTGATCCACGCCGTCGGCCTGTCGGTGAGCGGCGGCGCCTCGTTCCCGCGGGCGATCGGCACGATGCTGACCTGGCTCGCCTATGTGATGCTGGGCGTGGCGTTGCTGTTCTACGCCCTGCCCTAGCGCTTGCCGGAACGGGCGCGTCCAGCCATATGGCGGAGATGGACGAAAACCTGTTGCACGATGTGGTCGCCGCCGCCCTGGCCGCGGGCGCCGACGCCGCCGAGGCGGTCACCGCGGAACGCCGCGCGCTGGGCCTGAATGTCCGCCTGGGCAAGCTGGAAGAGGTGGAACGCGAGGAATCGCGCGACCTCGGCCTGCGGGTCTTCATCGGCAAGCGGCAGGCCACCGTCTCCGGCTCCGACATCTCGCCCGAGGCCCGCGGCAAACTGATCGAGCGCGCCGTCGCCATGGCGAAACTGGCCCCGGAAGATCCCTATGCCGGCCTGGCCGACCCGGCCCTGTACGCCAACGGCGCGCCGCCCGAGCTCGACCTGTTCGACGCCACCGAGCCTTCGCCGGAGGAGCTGGAGGAGGTCGCCCGCCGCGTCGAGGACGCCGCCCGCGCCATGCCGAAGATCACCAATTCCGAAGGCGGCTCGGCGACCGCCTCGCGTTCGGAATGGATCCTGGTCACCTCCAACGGATTTTCGGGCCGCTACCGCGCCTCGGGCTTCTCGATCGGCGCGGCCGTGGTCGCCGGCGAGGGCGACGAGATGGAGAGCGGCTATGACGGTCGCTCCACCCGCTGGCGCTCCGATCTCCCCGACGCCCAGGCCATCGGCCGGGAGGCCGCCCGCCGCGCCGCCGGCCGATTGGGCGCGCGCAAGATCGCCTCGACCACCGCCCCGGTGATCTTCGAGAACCGCCTGGCGACCTCGCTGGTCGGCCCGATGATCGGCGCCATCGGCGGGCCGTCGATCGCCCGCGGCAACTCCTTCCTGAAGGACAAGCTCGGCCAGCAGATCTTCGCCAAGGGCGTGAACGTCACCGACGATCCGCACCGGGTGCGCGGTCTCGGCTCCTCGCCCTTCGACGACGAGGGCGTGGCCAACCGCGCCTGGTCGATCATCGACGACGGGGTGCTGACCACCTGGCTAATGAACTCGTCGTCGGCGCGCCAGCTGGGCCTCACCTCCACCGGCCACGCCTCCCGCGGCCTGGCGGGTCCGTCGGGCGTCGGCGTCTCGAACCTGACCGTGCAGCCGGGCGAGGCGGACCTCGCCGGCCTGATGGGCCAGGCCAAGGCCGGGGTGCTGGTGACCTCGATGTTCGGCCCCTCGCTCAACGCCAACACGGGCGACTGGTCGGTGGGTTGCTCCGGCTTCTGGTTCGAGAACGGGGAGATCGCCTATCCGGTCACCGAGATCACCGTGGCCGGCAATCTGATCGACATCTACGGGCGGCTGGTCGTGGGCTCCGACCTCGAGATCCGCGGCTCGGCCAATTCGCCGTCGATCCTGGTCGACGGCCTCGCCATCGCGGGGAAATGACCGGCGCCCAGACCGACCTTTCCCTGATCCTGGAGGCGGCGCGCGAGGCCGGCGCCCTGGCGGCGCGACTGCGCATGGCCGGCCTGCAGGTCGAGTACAAGGCGGGCAACTCGCCGGTGACCAACGCCGACCTGGCCGCCGACGCGCTGTTGACCGAGCGCCTGCGCGGCGCGCGTCCCGACTATGGCTGGCTGTCGGAAGAGACCGCCGACAATCCCGAGCGGCTGAGCCGCCAACGCGTCTTCGTGGTCGACCCGATCGACGGCACCCGCGCCTTCCTGAAGGACCGGCCCTGGTGGTCGGTGTCGATCGCCGTGGTCGAAGCCGGGCGTCCGACCTGCGGCGTGGTCTATGCGCCGGATGTGGACGAGACCTACGCCGCCATCGCCGGCGGCGGCGCGACCCTGAACGGGCGCGCGATCCGGGTCAGCGGGGTCGGGGCGCTCGAAGGCTCGGGCATGGTGGGCGACGCCAACATGTTCCGCCACCCCGCCTGGCCGCAGCCGTGGCCGGAGATGCGGATCGAGCAGCGCAACTCCACCGCCTACCGCATGTGCCTGGTGGCCTCGGGCGAATTCGACGCGGCCCTGGCGCTCGCGCCCAAGGCCGACTGGGACCTGGCCGCGGCCGACCTGATCGCCGAGGAGGCCGGCGCGGTCTGCTGTGACCATTTTGGCAAAACTTTCCGCTATAACGGCCCTGCGGCGCAACAACCCAGCCTGGTTTGCGCCACACCAGGGT
>CAMFHW010000104.1 GCA_945952175.1 uncultured Phenylobacterium sp.
GTGGTGAGGAGCGTGAATGGGGGGGGGGGGGAGGCCGGCATCTCGGGCTTCGAGTGGAAGACCATCCCGCAAGGGGCGGCGACCTCGCTGTGGGCCGGGGTGGTCGCCAATATCGACGAGGTGGGCGGGCTCTATTGCGAGGACTGCCACCTGGCCGAGGTGATCGACAGCGAGGATATCCGCGGCGGCGTGCGGCCCTATGCGATCGACCCGGACAACGCCAAGGCCCTGTGGGCCAAGAGCGAGGAGATGGTGGGCGAGCGGTTCTAGGGCTCCCTCCGCTCGTCCCGGCGAATGCCGGGATCCAGATCGGAAGCCTCGACGCGTCCGTCATTTGAACCACGAAGCGCACGAAGGACACGAAGGGCCGGTGCTCACTCTTGGTGTGCTTCGTGTCCTTTGTGGTGAAATCGACGACCTGCGGCCTGGGCGCCGCGCCATGTGATCTGGGTCCCGGCATTCGCCGGGATGAGCGGCGGGAGGGCGTCTTCCCTAGAACCCCATCGCCAGCCCTTCGCACCGGGTGTCGGAGCCGGCGCAGAGGACGCCGGTTCCAGGGTCGCGGGCTATGGCCTGGGCGGCGCCGCCGGCGCCCCAGCCGCCCATGCGGCGGATGCGGTGGCCGCGGGCCTCCAGCTCGGAGATGGGGCCGTCGCCCAGGCGGGTTTCGACCTGCAGTTCGAAGGGGTTGGGGCGGGTGTGCGGGTCGGTGCCCGGCCAGACCGTCCAGCGCGGCGCGGCGATGGCGGCCTGGACGTCGAGGCCGCCGTCGATGATGGCGCTGAGCACCTGCAGGTTCCATTGCGGCTGGCCGTCACCACCGGGGGTGCCGCCGACCAGGACGGGCGTCCCCGCCTCATCGGCCACCAGCCAGCAGTTCAGGGTGTGCATGGTGCGCCGACCGGGCACGAAGCGGTTGGGGTGGCCCTCGTCCAGGGTGTAGCCGCGGCCGACGCGGTTGTTCATCAGGACGCCGGTCTCGCCCGCCACCACGCCGGAGCCGAAGGCGCTGGAGACCGACTGGATCAGCGAGACCATCAGGCCATCGCCGTCGACCACGCAGAGATAGGTGGTGTCGCCGTCGGTGAGGCCGCCGGGCGGGACGGCCTCGGCCGCATGGGCGAGATCGAGGCGGGCGAAGCGCTTTTCGCCCCAGGCCTTGGAGATCAGGGTGTCCAGCGGGGTCGGGCCGGTGAGCGGGTCGCGGGCGTAGCCCAGGCGGTCGGCATAGGCGAGCTTCAGGGCCTCGGCCAGGACGTGGACGGCGGCGGCGTCGCGACGGCCGAGGTCGGCGGAACGCACCTGCTCGATGATGTTGAGCGCCTCCAGCAGGATCAGGCCCTGGGTCGGCAGGCCGGTCTGGAAGACCGTGCGGCCGCGATAGGTGGTGGAGATCGGTGGGGCGACGACCGTGCGGTGGCCGGCGAAGTCGGCGGCCGACAGCAGGGCGCCGGCGGCGGCGAGGCCGGCGGTGATCTCGCGGGCCAGGGCGCCGCGATAGAAGCTGTCCGGCCCCTCCGAGCAGATGCGGCGCAGGGTGTTGGCGAGGCCCTCCTGGCGCAGGATCTGGCCGACGCCGGGGACCTGGCCGCCTGGCAGGAAGACCTCGGCCGACGGGCCATGCCGGGCGAGCTGGCCGGCCTGGTCGGCGATGGCGGCGGCGCCATAGGGGCTGAGCGGATAGCCCTTGTCCGCATGGCCGATGGCCGGTTCGGCCAGTTCGGCGAGGGGCTTGGATCCGAAGCGGGCCAGGAGCGCGGCATAGGCGTCGACCATGCCCGGCACGGACATGGAGAGCGGTCCGCGCAGGGACAGGCGCGGGCCGTGCGCCGTCTCCTCGCCGCCGGCGCGCATGATCTCGACGGTGGCGGCGCTGGGCGAGATCCCGCTGCCCAGGAAGGAGACCGGCTCGCGGCCGGGACCGTGGACGATGGCGAAGAGGTCGCCGCCCAGGCCGCACATCTCGGGCATGACCACGGCGGCGCAGAGGCCGGCCGCGACGGCGGCGTCCACGGCGTTGCCGCCGGCGCGCAGGATGTCGAGGCCGGCGGCGACCACCAGGGGGTGGGCGGCGCAGACCATGCCGCCGGTGGCCATGACCGGGCTGGGCGTGCGGCGCCGCAGGACCTCCTGGGCGTCGGGCGGCGGGAATCCGAGCATGGTGGCCTCATCTCTGCTGGAAGCGCGTCAGGCTGCACCAGATGCGCCTAGTCCGTCACGGGAATCCGCAACGACCCGGCTATCGCGGGTGGAGAGCCGCCTCGCAGGGCGATCGTCCATGGGCTAGCCATGGCCAAGGTTGCAGGGGGCAAGACCATGGCCGTCGAGGAGCGCGAGGAGCGCGGCCTGCTGGACGCGGCGCGCTGGGTGAGCGCGATAGCGGTGGCGGTGGGCCACACCTGGGGCCTGTTCGTGCGCCAGGCGCCGGGCTACCTGCCCGACCTGCTGGCCGGCGCCGGCCACTATGCGGTGGTGATCTTCTTTGTGCTGAGCGGCTATCTGGTGGGCGGCGGGATGCTGGCGCGGCGGGATGGCTTCGACCTGCGCCGCTATGCGATCGCCCGGTTCTCGCGGATCTATATCGTGCTGATCCCCGCCCTGCTGCTGGCGGCGGCGCTGGACGTGACCGTGCACGGCTTCGACGCCGCCAATCCGATCTATGCCAGCCACTGGCCGGGCGGGGTGATGGGCGAGGTCCCGGTGTTCGACCGCTATGGCGCGCATGAGATCGCCGCCAGCGTGCTGTCGCTGGAGGGCTTCGTCGGCGCGCCGATGGGCTCGGCCGGGCCGCTGTGGTCCCTGGGCTTCGAGTGGGTGTTCTACTTCGCCTTCCCGGCCGTGATCCTGGGCGCGGGCGCCGTCGCGCGGCGGCTGAAGGCCCCGGAGACCCTGGCGGCGGCAGGCGCGGTGCTGGCGGCGGCGGCCCTGCTGGCCCTGGACCACAAGCTCTATCTGGGCCTGCTCTGGCTGATCTGGTGCGGCGGGGCCCTGGCCAGTCGGCTGGCGGCGGGGGGCCTCGTGCCGGCGGGGTTGCGGTGGCTGGGCCTGCCGGTCTGCGCGGCGGGCGTCCTGATCAGCCCGCTGATCGGCTACCGGCTGGCCGACCCGCTGATCGGCTTCGGATTCGCCTTCTTCCTGAGCGCCTGGCCGAAGGGCGAGACGGGGCTCAACGCCGCGGCGGACCTGAAGCTCGCCCAGCATTCCTACTCGCTCTATGTGATCCACCTGCCGGTGGTGGCCTTCGTGGCCTTCCTGTTCTACCGCGCCCACCTGCTGACCGCCGCTCAGCTCGCGCCGGGGCCGCTGGCCTTGCTGGAGGTGACCGTCGCGCTCGGCGCGGCGGCGGCCGCGACCATCGCCTTCGAGCGGCTGTTCGAGCGGCGCACCGACGCCCTGCGGACCCTGCTGCAGCGGGTCACGGCGCCCCGAAAGCCGGCGGCGCAGGCCAGCCGCGCCTGAAGCTCCACCACACGCCCAAGGCGAAGCTCGGCCCGATTCAGGCCCAAAGCGCGCCCCGCCCAGGCCGCAAAAGTCGTTACGATCCCTAATCCGGGGGAGGCCTCACGCACACACGGAGACCTCATGCGCTCAATTCTCACCTTCGGGGCGGCCGTCCTGGCCCTCTCGATCGCGGTTCCGGCCGCGGCCCAGACCACCACCTCCCAGACAACCAACTCGAAGGCGCCGCCGACCGCCGGCACGGACGCCGCGCCACCCGCCGGCGATCCGGCTTCGGCCCCGGCGACCGCGCCCAGCGGCACGGGCACGGACGCCAGCGCGACGGCCTCGACCCTCGCCGTCGGCCTGTCGGTGAAGGACAACACCGGGGCGACCATCGGCCAGGTCACCCAGCTGAAGCCCGACGCGGCGGGCAAGCAGGTGGCGACGATCAAGATGGGCTCCGACACCTTCGCGGTGGACGCGGCCAACCTGGCCGTCCAGGACGGCTCGGCGGTGATCAACGCCACCCAGGCCGAACTGCAGGGCATGATCAAGAAGTCGGCCCCGCCCAAGAAGGGCGGCTGATCGGTCGACCCAAGGCCTGTCGGAAACCCCCCGCGTCGCCCTGGCGCGGGGGTTTTTCTATGGGCGGGCGGCGTCGATGGCGGCCCATACCGCGAGCGCCTGGCGCGTCTCCGCCACGTCGTGGACGCGGACCGCGGCGACGCCGGCCGCCGCGCCGGCCAGGGCCGCGGCCAGGGAGCCCGGCAGGCGGGAGGCGGCGTCGGCCTCGGCGGGGTCGAGCTTGCCGATGAAGCCCTTGCGGCTGACGCCCAGCAGCACCGGGAAGCCCAGGGCCACGACCCGGTCGAGATGGGCCAGGAGGGCGAGGTTGTGATCCAGGGTCTTGCCGAAGCCGATGCCCGGATCGAGCCAGATGCGCTCGCGGGCGATCCCGGCGACGATGGCCGCCTGGGCGCGGGCGGCGAGGAATCCGCAGACCTCGGCGACCACGTCGCCATAGCGGGGCGCCGCCTGCATGGTGCGTGGCTCGCCCTGCATGTGCATCAGCATGACCTCGCAGCCGAGCTCGGCGGCGGTCTCCAGGGCGGCGGGGGCGGTGAGCGCGGCGACGTCGTTCCAGATCGCGGCGCCGGCCGCGACGGCGGCGCGGGCGACGGCCGGCTTCATGGTGTCGACGGAGATGGGGATGTCGCTCTCGGCGCGGATCGCTCCGATCAGCGGCACGACGCGGGCGATCTCGGCGTCGACGGGCACGGGATCGGCGCCCGGGCGGGTCGACTCGCCGCCGATGTCGAGGATGTCGGCGCCCTCGCCGATCAGGCGCCGGGCATGACAAAGGCCGGCTTCGAGGGTGTCGAACCGGCCTCCGTCGGAGAAGCTGTCGGGGGTGGCGTTCACCACCCCCATGATCTTTGGACTCCGCACCCTAGGCCGGTTGCTGTTCCGGCTTGGGCGTCAGGGGGACCGAGACGGCCGGGGCCGGCGGGCGCTCGGCTTCCGGGTCCTCGCGGTTCGGCGGCACGCCCTTCAGGACCGAGACGATCTCGTCGCCCGAGAGGGTCTCGTATTCCAGCAGGGCCTTGGCCAGGGTGTGCAGGTCGTCCAGGCGCTCGACCAGGATCCGGCGGGCTTCGTCGAAGCCGCCCTGGACCAAGCGCTTGACCTCTTCGTCGATGATCCGGGCGGTCTCTTCCGAGACGTTCTGGGTCCGCGACACGGAGTGGCCGAGGAAGACCTCGTCCTGGTTCTCGCCGTAGGAGACCACGCCGAGCTTGTCGGAGAAGCCCCACTTGGTGACCATGGCGCGGGCCAGGCGGGTGGCCTGATCGATGTCGGACGAGGCGCCCGAGGTGATCTTGTCCTTGCCGAAGATGATCTCCTCGGCCATGCGGCCGCCCATCAGGATGACCAGACGCGAGGTCATCTGCTCATAGCTCATCGACAGCTGGTCGCGTTCCGGCAGCTGCATGACCATGCCCAGCGCGCGGCCCCGCGGGATGATGGTGGCCTTGTGCACCGGATCGGTGGCGGGGACGCTCAGCGCCAGGAGGGCGTGGCCGCCCTCGTGATAGGCGGTCAGGCGCTTTTCCTCGTCGGTCATGGCCATGGACTTGCGCTCGGCGCCCATCATGACCTTGTCCTTGGCGTCCTCGAAGTCGCGCTGCAGGACCATGCGGCGGTTCTTGCGCGCGGCCATCAGGGCGGCCTCGTTGACGAGGTTGGCCAGGTCGGCGCCCGAGAAGCCGGGGGTGCCGCGGGCGATCGTCTTGACGTCCACGTCGGCGGCCAGGGGCACGTTCTTCATGTGGACGCGCAGGATGCGCTCGCGGCCGCCGATGTCCGGATTGCCGACCACCACCTGGCGGTCGAAACGGCCGGGACGCAGCAGGGCCGGGTCCAGCACGTCGGGACGGTTGGTCGAGGCGATGACGATGATCGCTTCCGACGGGTCGAAACCGTCCATCTCGACCAGCAGCTGGTTGAGGGTCTGCTCGCGCTCGTCGTTGCCGCCGCCGAGGCCCGCGCCACGATGGCGGCCGACGGCGTCGATTTCATCGATGAAGATGATGCAGGGGCTGTTCTTCTTGGCCTGTTCGAACATGTCGCGCACGCGGCTGGCGCCGACGCCCACGAACATCTCCACGAAGTCCGAGCCCGAGATGTAGAAGAAGGGCACGCCCGCCTCGCCCGCGACGGCGCGGCCGAGCAGCGTCTTGCCGGTGCCGGGCGGGCCGACCATCAGGGCGCCCTTCGGGATCTTGCCGCCCAGGCGCTGGAACTTCTGCGGGTCCTTCAGGAAGTCGACGATCTCGGCCAGTTCTTCCTTGGCCTCGTCGACGCCGGCGACGTCGTCGAACGTCACGCGGTTCTTGTTCTCGGTCAGCATCTTGGCCTTGGACTTGCCGAAGCCCATGGCGCCGCGGGCGCCGCCCTGCATCTGACGCATGAAGAAGATCCACACGCCGACCAGAAGCAGGATCGGCAGCAGCTGGACCAGCAGCGCGCCCACCGTGAAGCCGCCCGGCGCCTTGACCTTGATGTCGGCGTTCTGGGCTTCCAGCCGCTTGACCAGGTCGTCCTGGTCGTTCGGCGTGGTGGTCGAGAAGGTCTTGCCGGCCTGATCCTTGATCTCGACATGGTTGTTCGAGATCTCAGCCGACTTCACCGCCCCCGAATTCACCTTGTTGAGGAGCTGGGAGTAGCTGATCTCGCTGACCGAAGCGGCGCGGCCGCCCTGGGTCATCATGCTGTAGAGCCCGATCAGGACGACGATGATGACGCCCCAGATTGCGAGATTGCGCAGGTTCATAATGGTTCAGATCGCCTCGGATTAGTCCGCACTAGACCAAGATAGGTGGGCGGCAGGTGTGTCGCTAGCAAGGCGCATGCCGCGCGACGCAAGATCGCGCCTCAGCCTTAAAAGACCATAACAAAAAGGCCGCGCGGTGTCCGCACGGCCTCCCGTCTCGGCATGGAATGCCTGAACTTAACGCGCGGGCTTCTTCGGCGCGGCGATCAGGCCTTCGCGCTGGGCGCGCTTGCGGGCCAGCTTGCGGGCGCGACGGACGGCCTCGGCCTTTTGGCGGGCGCGCTTCTCCGACGGCTTTTCATAGTGCACGTGCCGCTTCATTTCGCGGAACGAGCCCTCGCGCTGCATCTTCTTCTTCAGCGCCTTGAGGGCCTGATCGACGTTGTTGTCGCGGACGAAAATCTGAACCAGAGGTCTCTCTCCTGTCACCCGTTCCCGCTCGGCCTTCCTCTCGGAGCGGCGGCGAACGGACAATAGTCTAGTCCCCCGCAGGCGGGCCTGCCGGGTCTGCGCGCGGCGGGATAGCCGAAGAGGCGGGCCATCTCAACGGCGGACACACGAGAATCTCCGCTCTAATATGGCCTCCATGGACATGGCGAGCGACACCGCGAAGACCGATTGGGCCAGCGAGACCGAGCAGGCCCTGCTGGACGAGGCGCTGAAGCTCGCGCCCATGCGCGGCTGGACCTGGCCGATGGCGCGGGCCGCCGGCGCGGCGATCGGCCTGACCGGGCCGGAGACCGAGCTTCTGATTCCGCACGGACCGGCGGACCTGGCCGCCCTCCTGTCGCGCCGGCATGACGCCAAGGCCCTGGCCTCCCTGGCCGATCCGACGCCGCTGAAGATCCGCGGACGCATCCGCGCGGCCGTAGGGGCGCGGCTGGACGCGGCGGCGGCCGACGAGGGCGCGGTGCGCCGCTGGGCCGGCTGGCTGGCCCTGCCGCTGAACACGCCCCTGGCGCTGCGACTGGTCTGGGAGAGCGCCGATCAGCTCTGGCGCTGGGCGGGCGATACGGCGACCGACGAGAACCACTATTCCAAGCGCGCGATCCTGGCCGGGATCCTGATCTCGGCGCTGGCGATCCGGCTGCAGGCCGGCGAGGCCGAGGCCATGGCCTTCGTCGACCGGCGGATCGAGAACGTGATGGCCTTCGAGCAGTGGAAGGCGACCCTGAAGCCGGCGGACCACCTGCGCGAGGTGGCGATGGCGCTGGCGAAGCTGCGGTATAGGTGAGACCGCCTCGTTATTGAGGAGCGGCGGCTTTCGCCAGTGAGGCCTCCTTTCCCTTCTCCCCTTGCGGGAGAAGGTGGCCTGCGAAGGCAGGCCGGATGAGGGGGCTTCTGCCTATCCGGAGAAGCCAGCGCGGCCCCTCACCCGACCCTGCTCCGCAGGGCCACCCTCTCCCGCGAGGGGAGAGGGCAAGAATTCGGGTCGCCGCTCTAGATCCAGCACGCCACAGGCCGGCGCTTCCCTTTCGTGGCGTCAAAGGTCGATGGTGGGCGCAAAGACCCTGGGAGAACCGCCATGAGCGCCGACGCCTTCGCCACCGCCTGGACCTGCTTCAACGTCACGCTGGAGGACGGGGTCGCGCACATCCAGCTCAAGCGGCCCGAGGCGATGAACTCGATGATCCGCGAGTTCTGGAACGAGCTGCCGCAGATCGTCCGCGACATCGACGACAACGCCAAGGCGCGCGCCATCGTCATCTCCTCGACGGGCAAGCACTTCTCGGCGGGAATGGACCTGGCGGTGTTCGGCGGCGGCGGTTCGACCTCGCAGAACCAGGTCGCCGACCGCTGGATCAACGCCGAGCAGCAGCGGCATCACATCCTGTGGCTCCAGCAGTGCTTCGGTTGCCTGGACGACGCGCGTGTGCCCGTGATCGCCGCGATCCACGGCGGCTGCATCGGGGGCGCGGTGGACATGACCAGCGCCTGCGACATCCGCTACGCCAGCGCCGACGCCTTCTTCTGCATCCAGGAGATCAATATCGGCATGACCGCCGACGTCGGCACCTTCCCGCGACTGTGCAAGATCATCCCCGAGGGCTGGGTGCGGGAGATGGCCTATACCGGCCGGCGCATGCCCGCCCAGAAGGCCAAGGAGATCGGCTGGGTCAACGAGGTGCTGCCGACGCACGAGGAGTGCGTGGCCCATGCGCTGGCGACGGCCAAGGAGATCGCGAGCAAGGCGCCGCTGGCGGTGACCGGCTCGAAGGTGATGATCAACTACGCCCGCGACCACACCATCAAGGACGGGCTGGACTACATCGCCGTCTGGCAGACTGGCATGTTCGCCGGGCCGCACATGGCCGAGGCCTTCAAGGCGCGGCAGGAGAAGCGCGACGCGGTCTATCCGGACCTGCAGAAGCTGCGCCACGAGATGTGATGGAGGGCGGAAGGTCCCCTTCTCCCCTTGCGGGAGAAGGTGTCGGGCGAGAGCCCGACGGATGAGGGGTCTTGCTCCCCCGTCCGTGGCTTCTGATGCAGGTTCGTTGGCGACGCCGTAAGGCCCCCTCATCCGACCCCGCTCCGCGGGGCCACCTTCTCCCGCGAGGGGAGAAGGAAACGACGGCGCCGTCGAGGGTCAGCCCGCGGCGTGGGGGTGGGCTTTGGAATAGGCGCTGAGCAGGGCCGCGGCGTCGACGTCGGCATAGCGCTGGGTCGTCGAGAGCGAGGCGTGGCCCAGCAGTTCCTGGATCGAGCGCAGGTCGGCGCCGGCGCCCAGCAGGTGGGTGGCGAAGGAGTGGCGCAGGGCGTGCGGGGTCGCGCTGGCCGGCAGGCCGAGCCGGCCGCGCAGGGCCTGGACCGTGGCCTGGACGTGGCGCGGGCTCAAGGGTCCGCCGCGCTTGGCGCGGAACAGGGGCTCGTGGCCTTCGAGCACGAAGGGCGCGGCGTCGAGATAGGCCTGAACCGCGGCGGCGACCTGAGGCAGGACCGGGACGATGCGGGTCTTCGAACCCTTGCCGGTGATGCGCAGGCTGGCCGGCAGGGGCGCGTCGGCGCGAGTCAGCGACAGGGCCTCGGAGATCCGCAGGCCGCAGCCGTAGAGCAGGGTCAGCACCGCCTCGTCGCGGGCGGCCTCCCAGTCCTCGCGGTCGGGATCGAGGGACGGTTCGGCCAGCAGGCCGCGAGCCTGGTCCTCGCTGATCGGGCGCGGCATCGACGGCTTGACGCGCGGACCGCGCACCAGGGCGACCGCGGGATTGGGGGTGTCCAGCCGCCGGTCGAGGAAGCGGTGGAAGGTGCGCATGGCCGAGAGCGCCTGGGACAGCGAGCGCGGCGACAGGGGCTTGTCGGCCTGGCGCAGGCTGGCCAGCCAGGCGCGGATCTCGCCGGCGGCGACGCCGCCGAGGTCGGAAACGCCGAGGGTCTCGCCGCGGTGGGCTTCGAGGAAGGTGATGTAGCGGTGCGCCGCGAACCCGTAGGCCTCGACCGTGCGCGGGGAGGCGCGCCGTTCCTTGGCCAGGTGCTCCAGCCAGAGGCCGACGGCGGCGCGGGCAGAGGTCATGCCCGTTCCTCCCC
>CAMFHW010000105.1 GCA_945952175.1 uncultured Phenylobacterium sp.
GACGGCATACGAGATTGCCTGTTGTCTGGTGGGCTCGGAGATGTGTATGAGGGACAGCAGGAAGTAGGCGTGGATCATGCCGATCAGGAACAGCCAGAACAGCCGGCGATAATGGGTCTGCATCGGCCCGAGGCCGCCGCCCTCGGCGCGGTCGGCGATCAGCACGGCGCTGGCCCCGAACAGCATGGTGAAGAGCGCGCGCATCTTGCCGTCGGTCAGGACGTTGTTGATCGCCCAGGTCCAGAGGTCGGCGCCGGTCGAGCCGCCGGCATAGGTCGGGTCGATATAGGCGAAGGTCGGCAGGCCCATGCCGACGATGTTCATCAGCAAGATGCCCAGGACCGCGAAGCCGCGCACGGCGTCGATGGAGACGTGGCGATCGCCCGTCTGGCTGTTCGGCATGGTTCCCCCCGAGCCCTTTAGGGTCAGATGGATTCATCTGACCCGTTGAAAAGGGCTTTTTTCTAAAGTTCGGAACGTGTCGGCCGCCGAAACCGCAAACACTCTCGGCTGACACGCTCCGGCCGGATTTTGGATGGGAGGATGCGCCAGCCGCGTACGCTGTCAATGAACGCTGTTCGCCCAGCCGCCGCCGAGGGCCTGGTAGAGGGCGACCGAGGCCGCCAGCCGGTCCGAGCGCGCCTGGACGAGCGCGAGGTCCACGCCCAGCAGGCCGCGCTGGGCGTCGAGCTGTTCGAGGAACGGGGAATAGCCGGCGCGGTAGCGGTTGGTGGCGAGGCTGAGCGCGTTGGCCGCCGCGGTCCTCTGGCGCTCCAGGGCCGCGACCTGCTCGTCGGTGCGCCGCGCCGCGGCCAGGGCGTCCTCGACCTCGCGGAAGGCGGTGAGGGCCGCCTTGCGATAGGCGAACGCCGCCTGGTCGCGCCGGGCCGCCGCCCCGGCCGCTTGGGCGCGCAGCCGGCCCCCCTGGAAGATCGGCGCCAGCACGCTGCCGCCCAGGGAGAAGACGTGAACCGGATCGGCCAGCAGGTCGGAATCGACGAAGCCGTCGGTGTCGGTGATCTGGAGGGTCGGCATGAAGGCCGCGCGCGCGGCGTCCAGCGAGCGGTCGGCGGCGACCAGTTGCTGCTCGGCCTGGGCGATGTCGGGCCGCCGGCGCAGGACCTGGGCGGGCAGCAGGGCCGGCGGCGCGGGCGCGGCGATCTCGCCCAGCGCCCGACCGCGGCCGACGGTGCGAGGATTGTCGCCCAGCAGCAGGGCGAGCCCGTCCTCCTGGCGGCGGATCGCCAGCTCGGCGGCGGGGATCAACTGGGCGGCAGCGACGTAGTGGGCGTGCGACTGTTCGTATACCGGCCGCGGCGAGTAGCCGGTCTGGGCGCGGCGTCGCGCGATGCGTAGGGAGTCTTCCCGTGCGGCCACGGTCTGTTTCAGCACCTCGAGGCGGGCGTCCAGGGCGCGCAGGGCGAGATATCCGCTCGCCGCCGAGCTCGCCACGGCGAGGCGCACCGCGTCGCGCGCATCCTGGCTCGCCAGCAGCGAGGCGCGGGCGGCGGCGCGGGTGTCGGCCAGGCGGCCGAACAGGTCCACCTCGTAGGCGGCGGAGAACTGGGCCTGGCCCACGGTCTGCACCTGCGGCCGGCCGAAGGCGTTCAGCTGGCGCTGCTCGCCACCGCCCGCACCCACGCCCAGGGTCGGATACTTGGTCGCCTCGGCCTGGCGGAACGCCGCCTGGGCCTCGGTCACCCGCGCGACGGCGATGGCGAGGTCGGTGTTGTCGGCGAGCGCCTTGTCGACCACCGCGGTGAGGGCGGGATCGCCGAAGGCGCGCCACCAGGTGGCGTCGACCGTCTCCTCCGCACCGGCCGCATCGCGCCACGCGGTTGGCGGCGCGACCTGGGCGGCCGGCGGCGCGGCCGGCCGGGGCCCCGCACACGCGGCCAGCAGGGCGCAGGCGCAGAGGGCGGCCCCGCGTCTCATCGGCCGTCTCCGGCCGGGATCACATGGGCCTCCACCGACATGCCGGGCCGCAGGCGCGCGGCCAGCTTCTGGCCCGGATCGACCGCGATCCGCACCCCGATCCGCTGCGGCACCTTCACGAAATTGCCGGTAGCGTTGTCGGGCTTCAGCACCGCGAACTCCGAGCCGGCGGCGGGCGAGATGCGCTCGACGTGGCCGGTCAGCTTGGCGCCGCCCAGGGCGTCGACCCGGAAGGTTGCCCGGTCGCCCGGCGCCATGCGCCGCGTCTGGGCCTCGCGATAGTTGGCGATGATCCAGCGGTCGGCCGGCACCAGGGACAGGAACTGGGTGCCGTTGGTCACGTACTGGCCCAGACGCACGCCGACCTCGCCGACCTGGCCGGCCTCGGGCGCGCGGATCACGGTGTTGGAGAGGTCGATCTCCGCCAGACGCAGCTGGGCGCGGGCCGCCTCGACCTGGGCCTCCAGGCCGCCGCGGCCGACATCGACCGTGCGCACGTCCTGGCGGGCGATCTCGCCGGAGGCCTCCGCCTGGCGCACGCCCGCCTCTGCCTGGCGCAGGGCCGCTAGCGTCTGGTCGCGCTCGCGCACCGAAACCGAGCCGTCGCGCACCAGGTCGTCGACGCGGGCCATGTCGGCCTTGGCGCGCAGCAGCTGGGCGGCGGCGTTGGCGCGGTTGGCCGCCTGGCCGGCCAGCGCGGCCGTGCGTGCGGCGTGGGCCTGGTTGCTGTTGGCCAGCGCGGCTTCCTGGGCGTCCACCGCGGCGCGGGCCTGGGCCAACCGCGCCTGGTAGATACGGTCGTCCACCCGCGCCAGCACCTGGCCGGGCTGGACCAGCTCGTAGTCCTTGACCAGCACCTGGACCACATAGCCGCTGACCTGGGGCGCGATCACCGTGGTGCGGCCCCGGACATAGGCGTTCTGGGTGCTCTCCCCGCCGCCGGAGAAGGGCGGCAGCCGCCAGAGCGCCAGCACGGCCAGGCTCACCCCCACCGCCAGCAGGGCGGCGATGGCGATGGTCAGGTTGCGATGCGGCGGCGGACGCCAGACCGGCGGTGGCGCGGCGTCGGGCCCAGTGTCCGGTTCAGGGGCGGGAGGCGGTTGGTCGCTCATGCCTGGGCCTCCTGGCGACGGCGTTGGATGCGATAGAAGATGATGAGGTAGGCCACGTAGAGGGCGGTCAGCAGCGCCAGCAACGCCACCACGCGGAACACGTCGTTGAAAGCCAGGATGTTGGCCTCGCGGGTCAGGGCCTGGAACAGCAGCCCACCCCCCTGTCCGCTCCGCGCGGCGGGATCGGTGACCGCGCCGGCGATCGCCCCGGCCCCGGCCTGCAGCCGCGCGGCGACTTGCGGATCGGCCGCCTGCAGGTGCTCGGCCAGCGACAGCGCGTGCGCGCGGGCGCTCACCACCTGCAGCGAGCCCAGGGCCGCGGCCCCGCCCAGGCCGCCGATGTTCTGGGTGATGCTGAACAGCACGATGAAGCTGACGAAGAAAGGCGGGCCGGCCTGCATCATCCGCAGGAAGCCGTAGATCAGGGCGGGACCGACGAAGAGGGTCGCCCCGAAAGCGATCAGGCATTGGCTCAGATAGAGCTGCTCGGGGCGGGTCAGGTTGTTGGCGTGGCTGTCCATCCAGGCGCCCAGCGCGATGAACAGGGCGGCGACCATCACCTGGTGCGGCAACCGGTCGACGGAGAGGGTCAGCACGCTGGCCGCCGTGCCTGCGATCATGGCCAGCGCCACGAAGCCGAACAGCAGGTGGAGCTGGTCGTTGGTCAGGCCGCCGAAGGTCAGCAGGCCCACGGCGCCATAGGTCTGCTCGGCCAGGGCGAAGCGCATCAAGAGCGCGACGGCGGCGAAGCGGACGATGTCGATGCTGGCGATCCAGCGGATCTGCAGCAGGGGGCGCTCGCGGTGGAGCTCCAGCGCGATCGCCACGGCGAACAGCGGGGCGGCGGCGGCCAGGGCCCAACCGAGCCAGGGCGTGTCGGCCCACCAGAGCAGCCGCCCCTCGGCGAGCACCGCGCAGACCATGGCGAAGGCCGGGAAGACCAGGGCGATGGTGACGAAGTCCAGCGGCTCGAAGGCCGGACTCTTGTCGCTTGGCGGCAGGGGCAGCAGCAGGTTGACCATCAGGGTGACCGCGACCGCCACGAACTCGATCAGGTGAACGCCAAGGTCGGCGTCGAAAGTCAGGGTCTCGACGGGGACCATGCGCGCCAGGGCCGGCCCGAGCTGGGTCAGGCCCAGGCCCATCACCAGGGCGACCGGCCGCGCGGGGGCGGGCATCACCTGGAAGAGGTTGTAGAGGGTCATGGTGGTGAGGGCGGAGCCGGCGATGCCGGAGGCCGCCCGGATCAGGATCGCCGAGCCGTAGGTCGGGACGAACACCTGCCAGAACGCGGCCGCCGCGTAGACGGCCAGCAGGGTCAGGGTGACGGCGGGGATGCCGAACTGGATCCGGGCCTTGACCAGCAGCAGGTTGGCGGTGGCGTTGAAGGCGACATAGACGGCGGGCAGCAGGCTCGCCTGGACGACGGTCAGGCCCAGCGCCCCGCCCAGGGCCGGCGCGTTGACGGTCACCAGCCCGTTGCAGAAGCTCGCCGACAGCCCGCACAGCAGGGCGGCGAAGACATAGGCGATCCGGCGGCGCGTCGTGTGGCGCGGCGAATAGGGCGAACCCGGCAGGGTCGGCCGCTCTTCCGGCGCATAGGCGTAGTCTGTGGCCGCGATGCTCATCCGTCGCCCGAAACAGCCTGAGCCGAACTCTTAGCGCGCCCCGTCGGCGGAGGCGATTGCCCTTGGGGAAATCGGCGTCTCGGCCGGCGATTGTCGCAAAGCGATGCGGGTGGGGGCGTGGTGTGTGCGGAACGCCCCCACCCGTCGGTGACGCCCTGGGCGGGCTGGGAGATGCCCAGGACGTCGCTCGCCGCCCTCCCGGGGGGCTGGGGGGAGTGGGAGGGCGGGGTCTCCTATCTCTACGCTGCGAGTTTCGCCGCGGTTTCAGCGATCTTTCGGCCTTGATACCGGGCGCCGGTCAGCTCGTTCTCGCTGGGCTGGCGCGATCCGTCGCCGCCGGCGATCGTCGAGGCGCCGTAGGGGCTGCCGCCCGTGATCTCGTCCAGCGTCATCTGGCCGGCGTGGCCATAGTCGAGGCCCACCACCACCATGCCGAAGTGCAGCAGGTTGGTGATGATGTTGAACAGGGTCGTCTCCTGGCCGCCGTGCTGGGTGGCGGTCGAGGTGAAGGCGCCGCCGACCTTTCCGTGCAGGGCGCCCTTGGCCCACAGGCCGCCGGCCTGGTCGAGGAAGGCCGCCATCTGCGAATTCATGCGGCCGAAGCGGGTGCCCGCGCCGATGACGATGGCGTCGTAGTTGGCCAGATCCTCGATCTTGGCGATCGGGGCTTCCTGGTCGAGTTTGAAATGCGCCGCCCTGGCGATTTCTTCCGGCACGGTTTCGGGGACGCGCTTGATATCCACCTGGGCGCCGGCCTCGCGCGCGCCTTCGGCCACGGCCTTGGCCATGGTTTCGAGGTGCCCGTAGGCGGAGTGATAGAGGACGAGGACCTTGGTCATGGGACGGTTCCAGTTCGAGGAGGAAAGGGGCCCGGCCGAGCGGGGAGGAGCCCGGCCGGGGAGGTGGGTCAGGCGGCGTCGACGAGCACCAGTTCGGCGTCTTCGAGCGCGGTGACCTTAAGGACGTCAACGTCGCGGATGGCGGCGCCGTCGCGGGCGTTCAGCGCCACGCCGTTGACCTCGACCTTGCCGGTGGCCGGCACGAGATAGCCGTAGCGGTCGGCGCCGAGTTCGTATTCGGCGCTCTCGCCGGCTTTCAGCGTCGCGGCCACCACGCGGCCGTTGGTGCGGATCGGCAGGACGTCGGCGTCGCCTTCGACGCCGGAGGCCAGGGTCACGAACTTCCCGGCGCGCTCACCCTTGGGGAAGGGCTTGGCGCCCCAGGAAGGCTCGCCGCCCGCCTTGTTCGGCAGGATCCAGATCTGGAACAGGGTCGTGGCCTTGTCTTCCAGATTGTACTCCGCGTGGCGGATGCCGGAGCCCGCGCTCATCACCTGAACATCGCCGGCCTCGGTGCGGCCCTTGTTGCCCAGGCTGTCCTGGTGGGTGATCGCCCCCTCGCGGACATAGGTGATGATCTCCATGTTGGCGTGGGGATGCGGCGGGAAGCCGGAATTGGGCTCGATGCGGTCGTCGTTCCACACGCGCAGCGGGCCCCAGCCCATGCGCTTCGGATCGTGGTATTCGGCGAACGAGAAGTGATGCTTGGCGTCGAGCCAGCCGTGGTTGGCGCCGCCGAGGCTTTCGAAGGGTCGGACTTCGATCATGTTTGAAACCTCCTTGTGGGAGGACCGCCGGGCTCGGCGGCCGCTCCGTTCGAGAGGGAATTTAGGGCTTGCGTTGAGGCGCGAAATAGAAACGATAGAAATTGATCGTTTCAGGATTTGATACATGTCGCGACTCCCCGACTTCGAGGCCTGGGCCGTGTTCGCCAAGGTGGCCGAGACCGGCGCCTTCGCCCGCGCGGCCAGCGAGCTGGAGCTCTCCAAGGCCACGGTCTCCAAGGCCGTGGCGCGGCTGGAGGCGCGCCTGGGCTCGACCCTGTTCCACCGCACCTCGCGCAAGCTGGCCCTGACCGAGAGCGGCCGCGCGGCGCTGGACCGCGCCACGCGCATCCTGGCCGAGGGCGAGGCGGTCGAGGCCGAGGCCGCCGCCCAGTCCTCCACGCCGCGGGGTCTCGTCCGCCTCGCCGCGCCCATGTCGTTCGGCGTGCGCCACGTGGCGCCCCTGCTGCCCGAGTTCCTGGAGCGCTATCCCGACGTCACCATCGACATGAATCTGTCGGACCAGAAGATCGACCTGGTCGGCGAGGGCTATGATCTCGGCCTGCGGATCGGGACCCTGCCGGACTCCTCCCTGCTGGCCAAGCGGCTCTGCGGGGTGCGCATCGTGCTGGTCGGCTCGCCGGGCTATTTCCAGGCCCACGGCCGCCCGGTCCATCCGCGTGACCTCGCCTGGCACAAGGCGCTCACCTACGCCTACGCCCTGACGCCGGACACCTGGCGGTTCGTCAATCCGACCGAGGGAGAGCAGGCGGTCAGCGTCACCAGCGTGTTGAAGGTCAATAGCGCCGACGGCGTGCTGCCGGCGCTCAAGGCCGGCCTGGGCCTGGCCCTGCAGCCGGAGTTCGTGATCTGGCCGGAACTGCAGGCCGGAACCCTCGAGCCGGTGATGTGCGAATGGCGCACCCCCGACATCGCCCTGCATCTGGTCAGCCCGCCCGGCCGCTTGCGCCCGGCCCGCGTGCGCGTGCTGCACGACTTCCTGGCCGAGCGCCTGTCGGTCGCCCCGTGGGCGCGGGAATGTCCGGAATGATCTGAAGGCGGCGCAGTCTATTTCGGGGACAGGATACTAATTCGCCCCAGGCCAGCCGGTCGGTGATCAGGATCAAGAAGCGAATTAAGTATCCTGCCCCCGAAATAGAACTCAGCTGTGCGGCTGGGACAGGTAGTTCACCGGGTCGCGTGTGAACTGGTTGAAGCCGCCGAGGCAGCCCTGCCAGATCCCCATGTGCTGGCGCAATTCGTCGGCGGGAATTCGGGCGTTCAGCATCACGGCGTACATGACGCTGGGCTTGCCGTCGGGCGTCATCAGGCCCCGGCAGGCGAGCTGGGCGCGGTTGTAGTCGTTGATCTGGGCCAGGGTGACCTCCTTGCCCTTGGTGTCGAAGGTCGTGAACAGCGCCATGCCCTGGCAGCCCTTGGCCTGGGCGTCGCAGCCGATCATCTGCACTCCGAAGGCCCCGCCCGGGGTCTCCACGCTCAGATAGACCTGGCCGTCCTTGTTGCTGACCGTCTTGGCCGTCGCGCCAAGCGCGGCGAACAGGGCGATGATGCTGTCCGAATTGCGGGCGTCGAAATTGGCGATCTTCAGCGCGCCGGGCGCGCCGGGCGCGCCGGGAGCCGCGGGTTTCGCGGCGGGGGTCTTGGCGGGCGCGGTCTTCGCCGCCGGCTTCGCGGGCGCTGGCGCTGGCGCTGGCGCTGGCGCGGGCTTGGCGGGGGCGGCGGCGAGCGCGGGCGAGGCGAGCGCCAGGGCGCAGAGGGCGGTCAGGATCGGGCGCATGGGTTCGGGCCTCCGGAGCAGTCGCCCCGGTTTGCCCGATTTGCCGCCGGCCTCCAAACCTATCCGGGGCGCGGTCGTGACAAGCCCGTCGGCGCGGTCTTATCTGGCCCCATGCGTCCGACGCCTCTCGCGCTCACCCTTCTCGTCCTCGCCGTGCCCGCCGCCGCCCAGGATCGCGGCCCCGCCGGCCGCCAGGCCCTGGCCGACCTCGCCTATGTGCTGGGCGAGGCTCACGCCCTGCGCCAGGCCTGCCAGGGCCCCGGGGACCAGTACTGGCGCCAGCGCATGGTGCGGCTGATGTCCACCGAACAGCCCGATCCCGGCCAGGAGCGGCGGATGCGCGAGGCGTTCAATACGGGCTTCTCGATCCGCCAGGGCCAGTTCCCGGCCTGCACGCCCGCCTCACGCCGGGCCGAGGCGGCGACCTTGGCCCGCGGCCGCGCCCTCTCCGGCCGCCTGGCCGAGGACAGCCGCACCTCGCCACCGGACGACATGGCGGACCCCCGCAACTGACGCTAAGCTCTCCCCAGACTTGGGGAGGATGGGCATGCCCGCATTGGTCGCGACCGCGGTCTTCGTGATCCTGGCGCTGTTCGTGGTGTTCGGGGCGATCAAGATCGTGCCCCAGGGCCGCGAGTTCACGGTCGAGCGCTTCGGCCGCTACACCCGCACGCTGAAGCCCGGCATCAGCATCCTGACGCCCTTCGTCGAGACGATCGGGCGGCGCATCAACATGATGGAGCAGGTGCTCGACGTGCCGCGCCAGGAGGTGATCACCAAGGACAACGTGACGGTCCAGGTGGACGCCATCGTCTTCATCCAGGTGATGGACGCCGCCGCGGCCGCCTATCGGGTGACCAACCTCGACTTCGCCATCGCCCAGCTCGCCATGACCAACCTGCGCACCGTGGTGGGTTCGATGGAGCTCGACGAGGTGCTGTCCCAGCGCGACCAGATCAACACCCGCCTGCTGGACGTCATCGACCAGGCCACCAGCCCGTGGGGCGTGAAGGTGGCGCGCATCGAGATCAAGGACCTGCAGCCGCCGCCGGACATCTCCAACGCCATGGCCCGTCAGATGAAGGCCGAGCGCGAGCGCCGCGCGGTGATCACCGAGGCGGACGGCGAGAAGCAGGCGGCCATCGCACGCGCCGAGGGCGCAAAGCAGTCGGCCATCCTGCAGGCCGAGGGCCGCCGCGAGGCCGCCTTCCGCGACGCCGAGGCCCGCGAGCGGGCGGCCGGGGCCGAGGCCAAGGCGACCCAGCTGGTCTCCGACGCGATCGAGGCCGGCAGCGTCAACGCGATCAACTACTTCGTGGCCCAGAAATACGTCGAGGCCTTCGCCAAGCTGGCCGAGAGCCCGCAGCAAAAGACCGTCATCGTGCCCGCGGACATGGCGGCCCTGGTGGGCTCCATCGCCGGGGTTCAGGAACTGGTGAAATCGGCGCGCAACGAGCCCCCGCCGCCGCCGGCCCAGCCGGGTGCGCGTCGCGGCGGCGGGGTTCCGCCGGCGGGAGAATAGGACATGGGTGACCTGCTCGATCTCGCCGTGGCCAATCCGTTCTGGGTCTGGGCGGGGCTGGGCGCGGCCCTGCTCGCCGCCGAGATGGCGACGGGCTCGGGCTGGCTGCTCTGGCCTGCCGCCAGCGCCGGCGTCGTGGCCGTGCTGACCCTGATCGCGCCCCTGCCCTGGCTGCAACAGACCCTGGTCTTCGCGGTCCTCACCATCGTGACGACCTTCGTCGCGCGCCGCTACTTCACCGGCCAGTTGGCGGGCCAGGCGGGGCACGACATCAACGACAACGTCGCGCGCCTCATCGGTCACCGCGGCAAGGCTGTGCGCGCCTTCGCCGGGCGCGACGGCCGGGTCTTCATCGACGGCAAGGAATGGGCGGCCGAACTCGACGAGGGCGACGCGCTCGCGGCCGGCGCGCCCATCGAGGTGACCGGCGTCAGCGGCTCAAGGCTGCGAGTCCGTCCGGCTCATTGACCTCGGCGAGGAAGGTGCGCAGCGCTTTCAGGAACGGAGTCACCGCCTTGAACTCGTTGTCGGTGAAACCGTCCCGCAGCGCCTCGGTCTTCGACTTCATCGCCCGCGAGACGCAGTTGGCCGCGTCGATGCCGCCCCGGGTGATCTTCACCCGCTTCTTGCGGCGGTCCGACACGTCGGCGAGGACGGTGACATAGCCCAGCT
>CAMFHW010000106.1 GCA_945952175.1 uncultured Phenylobacterium sp.
GCCTCGCACCTGACCGACCCCGCGACCGGCCGGCCCGCGCCGCGCCGCCAGGCCGCCGTCGTGGCCCGGACCGCGTTCGACGCCGACGCGCTCGCCACCGCCCTCGCCGTTCTGCCGCCGGCCCGGGGCCTCGCCCTCGCGAGCGCGACACCGGACGTCGAGGCCATGATCCTCGAGGCCGACGGGACGCGGTACGAGACCCCCGGCTGGGCCGCCTGCCAGGCTGCCGCCCCCATCCCCTCCGGCTTCCAGGTGCAGGTCGAGTACAACCTGCCCAAGGTGGCGGTGGCCAACTACCGCAAGCCCTATGTGATCGTCTGGGTCACCGACGCCGACAAGAACCCGGTCAAGACCCTGCTGATCCTCGGGACCAAGCGGGACTACCAGGAAGACAACTACGTCTGGTGGCGGCGCTTCGGCCGGAAGAACCCCGGTCTGCTGGACTCGGTCGGCCGCCCCACCCGTGCGCCGGGCAAGTATTCGGTCGGCTGGGACGGCACGGACGAGGCCGGCAAGCCGGTCGCCCAGGGCGCCTATCTGATCCACATCGAAGCCTCGCGCGAGCACGGCGGCCACACCTACCAGTCGATCCCGGTCCAGCTCGGCGCCAAGCCCGTGGGCGCGGCCCTCCCGGCCGCCGACGAACTGGGCGCGGTCAAGGTCAGCTACGGCAAGACCAAGTGACGGCGACGACCACCGAACGGACAGCCGCGAAAGCCGGCAAGCCCAAGGCCCGCACCGGCAGCCTGAAGGGCGAGGTCTACCGCCAGGCGCGGCTGTGGCACGGCTGGCTGTCGGCCCTGGCCTTCCTGGCGCTGATGTTCTTCTCGGCCACCGGTTTGATCCTGAACCATCCCGAATGGCTGAAGGCCGCCGCCGAGAAGGCGCCGGCGGAGACCACCGTCGCCCTGACCCCGGCCGAGCTCGCCGCCGCGCAGAAGGCCGCCGATCCCAACCGCGCGCTCGTCGCCGCCGTCGGCCATCACGTTCACCTGCTGGGCGCCTATCAGAGCGGCGAGGCGATGGACGGCGAGGCCCAGATCCGCACCGAGGGCGTGCGCGGCGCGTCCGACATCGTCGTCGACCTCGCCACCGGCAAGGCCCAGGTCTCGACCCAGAAGGCCGACGCCGTCACCGTGCTGAACGACCTGCACCGCGGCAAGAACGCCGGAGCGGCCTGGAAGCTGATCATCGACACCTCGGCCATCCTGGTCCTGGCCCTGTCCCTGATCGGCTACGTCCTGTTCTTCAGCCTGCGCTTCCGCCTGCGGACGGGGCTGATCCTGACCGGCGTCAGCCTCGCCGTCCTGATCGGCGTCTTCCTGGCGATGGTCCCCTAGGCGGCGACCGCCTCGCGAGCCCGCCGCTGGCGCAGACCCGCGCCGGCCAGGCCGAAGCCGAGGATCATCAGCGCCCAGGTCCCGGGCTCGGGGACCGCGCCAGAGGTGATCGTCGGCCCACTGACGGCGCCGAACGCGTCGATGCTGACCCCGAACTGGGCCGGCTTGAACGAATAGCCGCAGATCTCGAAGCTGGTCAGGCCGGAGCAATCAAAGAAGCTGGAGGTCCGGTTGTCGGCGATGACGGTCAGCACGCCGTTCAGCAGAGCCGCCTGGATCTTGATGTATCCGCCGGCGATGCCGTCCACGTCCGAACAGGTGGAGCTGCAGTCGGCGATGAGGTCACTCTGCTCGGAATCCAGGAAGCTGTAGTCGAAGCCCCCATGGCCATCGGGCACGGGAATCGGAAAATACCAAGTGTAGTGATCGGTGATCCCGGCGCTGAAAGCATAGGCTCCCGGCGCATCGAACACGTAGGTCCGGCTCGTTCCGGCGGCCAGCGTATCGCTGAATGTGTAGGTGGCGGCCGCCGCATGACTGGCGACCAGACAAAGCGCCGCACCGGCGCAAGCGAACCAACGCATAGAGAACCCTCCCAGGTTGCGAACCATCAACGCGTCGGGCGCGGCTTTCGTCAACCGCGTTACGTGAAATTTGGAAGATTCATCGCAGCGGGTCGGACGCCGACCCGCGACGCCAAGCGAGGGCGTCGCGGGAAAGATAGTTCAATCTTGAACAATTATAGCGCCCCGATGATCTTCCGCGCCTCGGCCACGGCCGCGTCGGAGGTGATCTTGCCCGCCTGGATGTCCTCCGCGAGCCCCATCAGCCTCGGCCCGGTCACCGAGCCGTTCTCAGGCTCCTCGGCCACCGCAACACCCTGGCGCCGCGCGATCGCCTCGTCCCAGGCCGTGCGCACCGCCGCCCAATAGGCCTTGGTCGCGGCCCAGTAGTCGTCGGCCGCCTTGACCGGGAAGCCGTCGTTGCGGCTGTAGGTGTTGGTCACCACCTCGTGGACGAAGGTCACGGGCGCGCCGGCCTTCAGCCCCACCTTGGCGTTGTCCTGTTCCTGCACCCAGCCCTCGGGCGTCAGCGCATGGCGGTTCGTGCCGACGTACCAGCCATAGACCGGATGGCGGACCGCATCGCGCCGGGCCAGCGGCCGCAGCGTCGTCCCGCTCATCCAGCGGCTGACCCCGTTGTCGTAAGCCCACCGTCCGACGGCGCCGTAGCGAGGGGAGTCGTCGGTCTGCCAGACGGTCTGCGACCAGGCGCCCAGCCTGTCCGCATCCGACACCGGGGTCAGCACCCATTTGCCGGACGGGCTGTAGGTCAGCACCGTCTTCGGCTGATACGTCCAGTCCTGGCGCCAGTGCTTCACCACCACGCTCTTGCCGTGGTCCTCGACCACCAGGATATGCTGTAGGGCCAGGAACCCGGGCCGGTCCTCGACCACGCGGACGGACTCGTAGCCGCCGCTCACCTTGTCATCGATCGGCTCGTAGCCGGCCACGAAGGGCGTGGTCTCGCGGAAGTCGAACCGGACCCGGAAATTGCCGACCATGCCCAGTATGGCCTGGCGGTCGCGCTGGTAGGCGGCGTCGGCCACGGCGGCTGGCGCTTCGGCGGCGTGGGCGAGCGCCGGGGCGGTGGAGAGCGCCAGGACCGAGGCGCAGAGCAGGGCTTTGATCATCGAAGGGCTCCCGAGGCTCAGAAGGTCACGGTCAGGGCGACGGCGTAGTTGCGGCCGGGCTGGCTGTAGGCGTCGACCGAGGGCGAGGTCGCCGACAGGCCGCGCACGTCGCTCCACCAGAAGTACTTCTCGTCGGTCAGGTTGAAGGCCCCGGCGTTGATCCGGACGCGGTCGTTCACCCGCCACCAGGCGGTGGCGTCGAAGATCGTGAAGGCCGGCGGGATGAAGCAGCCGCCGGTGCAGACCGCCGCGATCCGCGCCGGACTCTTCCCGTCGGAATGGGTCAGGGCGAACAGGCCGCCGAACCGGCCGGCCGGATCGCGATAGGTCACCCCGGCGGAGAGCTTGATCGGATCGACGCTGTCCAGCGGCGCGGCGACGCCCAGCGTGCGGGCCGTGCCGTGGGCGTAGGAGGCGGCGAGCTGGCCGCCGAAGCCGTTGTCGAGTTCGATCCGCCCCTGAATCTCGGCGCCCGACAGCTTCACCTGGCCGATATTGATCACCTGGAACACGCCCGGATCGGTGGGCGTGAAGCTGCCCGAGACCTGCACCTGGTCGATGAAGTTGCGGTAGCGGCCGGAGAAGCCGGTCAGGCTGACGTTCCAGCGTCCGCCGCCGAAGGCCGGCCCGCTGAGCCGCGCCCCACCCTCGACCGTCTCGCTGGTCTCGGGCTTGAGGTTCGGGTTGGGGATCGAGCGGTAGTTCTGGATCGGATTGACGAAGGCGTTGTTCACCTGGCTGGGCGCCGGCGCCTTGAAGCCGTCCGCATAGTTCAGGAAGACGGCGAGCTGGTCGGTGACCTTCAGCACCGCGCCGATCTTCGGCGAGACTCGGCTGTCGCTCTGGCTGGCCGGCTTGAAGCTCGGCAGGGTCGCGTCGGCGTGCGGCTTCAGGTCGTAGGCGTCGAATCGCACCGCCGGGTAGATGTTCAGCCGCCCGCCCAGCAGGCCGATCTCGTCCTGCACGAACACCCCGCCCAGGGTGTAGTCGGTGTTGGGGAAAGCCCGCGTCGGATAGGTCTCGCCGGCCGGGGGCACGGTCCCGCTACGCACGCCCTCCTGGCGGGTGCGCGAGAGGTCTGCGCCATAGGTGAAGCGGTGGGTGATCCCGCCGGTCTCCAGGCGGCTCTCCAGCTCGACGCCGCCGCCGAACACCCGGTTGTCGAAGGTGTTCAGCCGGGTGCGGTCCGCCGCGGTGTTGCGGTCCTCGGCGGAGAACTGAGAGGTCTCGGACTTCTGCCAGTAGAGGGTCCAGGCCGCGCGCTGGAAGAGGCCGCCGTCGCGCGTATAGCGTTGGTCGAGCGCCACGCGGTCGCGCCGCGTCTCGTCATGCGCCTTCAGGCCGAGCACGCTGGTGGAGGCGAGGGGCGGCTTGGCGATCCCGCTCAGCACATTGGTGTCCACGTCGCGGTCGAAGTGCTCGAGGGTCAGGCGGAAGCGGTTGGTCTCGCTCGCCTGGAACACCAGCTTGGCCATCACGTCGTTCTGCTCGACGTCCTGCGGATTGGCCGTGGTGCGATCGGTGTTGGCGGCGTTGTTGGAGCCGCGCGTCTCGAACTCGCCGCCGTCGCGGCGGCTATAGGCGATCAGCCCCGACCAGCGGCCCTGCCGCCCGGCCGCGACCAGGCCCTCGCCCCAGCTCTCGTCGGCCGAGGCGTAGGAGGCCTTGCCCTGGAAGGCCCAGGCCTTGCCATCCTTCAGGACATCCGCCGGATCCTTGGTGGTGAAGCTCACCGCGCCGGCCACCCCGTCGCTGCCATAGAGCGCCGAGGCCGGGCCGCGCAGGATCTCCACCGATTTCAGCAGGTCGAGGTCGGCATAGTCGCCTCGCCCGACCGCCTGGGCGCCGAAGACGAAGCCGTCCGGCACGCGCACGCCGTCGATCTGCATCAACACCCGGTTGCCCTCCAGGCCGCGGATGTTGAAGCCGGAATCGCCGTCACGACCGGTCGTGCCCAGCGCCGCGCCGAACCGCGCCGGGCTGCGGCGGACGCTGACGCCGGGCTCGTAGCGGACCAGGTCCTTGATATCGGCGGCCAGGCGCTCGTCGATGTCCGCGCTGGTGATCACGCTGACCGTGGCCGGGACCTCGCTGGCCAGCTTCTCGCTGCGGGTGGCGATCACCGTCACCGGATCGACCGTCGAATCGGCCTCCGCCGCCAGCGCGCTCCCCGCCCAGCCGCAGACCATCAGGCCCAGAGCCACTTGGCCCAAGGCCACTCGGGACGTCGTCCCCCACAAGCGTTCGCGCATCACAGCGTCCCCCAAATCCAAACTTGGCCGGAGGGTTATTGCGAACGCTTATGAGAATCAATCGCAAATATGAGAGGCGAGATGTCCTCTCCCCCGCGAGGGGGAGAGGGTAGGGTGAGGGGGCGGGGCCACCCGCGAGGCCTCGACAACTGAAACGCCCCAATCCTCACCCCACCCTCTCCCGCAAGCGAGAGAGGGCAACGCGCTCACCCTCAAAACAAAGTTGCGAGTCATTCGCAATTGCAATAGCGTCCCCGGATCAGGAGAACGCCATGGCCGAACCGGATCCCGACACGCCCCATCGCCTCGGCGACCTCACCCGTGGCGAGCACATGCTGCTGTGGGCTTTCCGGGCCGAGGCCTTCGGCGCGGGTCAGTGCCATCTGGTGCGCCGGCAGTTCGAGCAGGCCTGCGGTCCCGTGGGCGCCGAGGCGCTGAACGCCCTCGTCGTCTTCGTCCGCGAACTCGCAAGGCGCGGCAAGCGGCGGATCGGCATCTGCGCGCCAGGCTCCTATCGCCTCTCGCGCGACGAACAGCTGATCCTGGCGGTGTTCGCCGCCGCCCAGGCCGAGCAATACGACCGCATGGCCGCCCACCTCGCCTGGCTGGTCGGCGCCGAGCCCGCCCCCGCCTTCCCCGCCGCCGCCTGCCTGGTCGCCGACGCCCTGGCCTTGAACGGCCTGATCCTCCGCCTCCCCGACGCCGATCCCGGCGCCTGGTCGACCCTTGAGCCGGAAACGATCGAGGAGCCGTCCGTCGTCTTCCTCTCCCCCGCCAGGGGGAGAGGCTAGGGTGAGGGGGCGGGGCCACCGGCAAGGCCTCGAAGGTTCAACCGCCCCACCCTCACCGCGCAAGCGGGAGCGGAATTCAGGTCCCAGGCTGGATGTAGGGCGCGGCCTGGGCGGCAGACGTCGGCCAGGCCCGGCGTCCAGATGTTCAGGACCAGGCAGTCCTCGGCCTGCGGCTCGTCACGCGGACCGCCGGCCGCAGCCCACGCCGTGTCGCCAGCATCGAGACCTCCCGTTTCCGAGACGTCTAGCGCTCCATTGACACCGTTGTCAGGCCTCGCCTTCCGACCACTTCATCAAGCGCCTGAAGTTCGGATCAGAACACCACCACGCTCCTGATGCTCTCGCCGGCGTGCATCAGGTCGAAGGCCTTGTTGATGTCTTCCAGCGGCATGGTGTGGGTGATCATCGGGTCGATCTGGATCTTCCCGTCCATGTACCAGTCGACGATCTTCGGCACGTCGGTGCGGCCCCGCGCGCCACCGAACGCCGTGCCCTTCCAGACCCGGCCGGTGACCAGCTGGAACGGCCGCGTGGCGATCTCCTTGCCGGCCTCGGCCACGCCGATGATCACGCTCTCGCCCCAGCCGCGGTGGCAGGCCTCCAGGGCCTGGCGCATCACCGTGGTGTTGCCGGTGCAGTCGAAGGTGTAGTCCGCCCCGCCGTCGGTCAGGGCCACCAGGTGCTGCACGATGTCCGCGCCGCCGATGTCGTTCGGGTTGACGAAGTGGGTCATGCCGAACTTCCGGCCCCACTCCTCGCGCGCCGGGTTGATGTCGACGCCCACGATCATGCCGGCGCCGACCATGGCCGCGCCCTGGATCACGTTCAGCCCGATGCCGCCCAGGCCGAAGACGATGACGTTGGCGCCCGGCTCGACGCCCGCCGTATTGACCACCGCGCCGACGCCCGTGGTCACGCCGCAGCCGATGTAGCAGGCCTTGTCGAAGGGGGCGTCCTCGCGGATCTTCGCCACCGCGATCTCCGGCAGGACCGTGTAGTTCGAAAAGGTCGAGCAGCCCATGTAATGGGCGATCGCCTGGCCCTTGTAGCTGAAGCGGCTGGAGCCGTCGGGCATCAGGCCCTTGCCCTGGGTGGCGCGGATCGCGGTGCACAGGTTGGTCTTGCGGCTCAGGCAGCTTTTGCACTGCCGGCACTCCGGTGTGTAGAGCGGGATCACGTGGTCGCCCGGCTTCACGCTGGTCACGCCGGCGCCCACCTCGACCACCACGCCCGCCCCTTCGTGGCCCAGGATCGAGGGGAAGATGCCTTCCGAGTCGAGCCCGTCCAGGGTGTAGGCGTCGGTGTGGCAGATGCCCGTGGCCTTGATCTCGACCAGCACCTCGCCGGCCTTCGGCCCCTCGAGGTCGACCTCGACGATTTCGAGCGGCTTCTTGGCCTCGAAGGCGACGGCGGCGCGAGTTTTCATGTCTGGAGCCTCCCCAAAGGAACGGCCGGACCATGTCGTCCGCCGCCCCTCCGCGCAAGGCCCCAGAAACGGCCTCAGAACTTGAAGTGGGCCGCCAGGCGCAGGTCGTAGATGTTGACGTTGTCCCGGGTCTCGGCGCCGCCCTCGACGGCGAAGGCGCCGCCGCTGGCCTCGCCCTTCACCGCGAACCGGGCGACCACGCCGCCGCCCTTGATCTGGTCGGCCAGCAGGGTGAAGGAATCAGTCCCGGACAGGAACTTGGCGGTGGTCGACCCCGCCTCTTCCTGGCCGATCTCGCGATAGCCCAGCGTGAACTCCGGCCCCCACCAGCCGTCCTGGTCGCCATAGCGCGTGCCGGTGACGAAGCCCGCGAAGCCGGTCGAGCGGCTCGACTGGCGGGCGGAGACGTGCAGGTCGACGGCGTCGCCGCCATTGCGCTCGCTATAGGCGCCCTCCTCCAGCCGCAGATAGTCCAGCGCCGCGACCGGGCGGGCGTAATAGCCGCCGAGCCGGCCTTCATAGGCCGCCGCGACCCGGCCGTTGACCATCCAGCCGGACCAGTCTCCCTCGGCCGTCTTCTTGGCCACCAGGGCGTCGTTATCGTCATAGATGAACACCGCGCGGCGGCTCTGGCCCTGGACGTAGGCGGCGGCCAGCCGGGCGTTCAGCACCAGATTGCCGTTCACATAGCGCCAGTAGGTCCCGGCCTCGATCTGGTCGACGCTGAGCGTCTGGTTGGCGTTGGCGCCGTCGTCCTTGATGTCCATCGAGCTCAGGCCGGCCGTGAGGCCCAACACGCCCCAATTGCCGGCGGCGACCTCGTTGCCCCCCACCAGGGCGAAGCCGGTGGCCTTGTAGCCGAGCAGGCTCGCGGTTCCGTCGCGCTGGACGACGACGCTCGTCTCCTGCAGCCAGGCGCCGCCCGCGTCCGGCCCCTGGCGGTCGTCGATCGCGCGGCCGGCGGTGTCTGACGTCGCCGCGACGGCCTGGAACACGCTGCCGGAATAGTTCGGCAGCATCTGGTTGTAGGCGCGCACGAAGCCGGCGCTGGTGGTCTGGGTCAGGAAGGCGTTGCGGACGTCGGTGTCCTTGTCGATCGCCGCGATGATCGGCTCATAGGCCGAGGCCGTGGCCGCCGGCAGACCCAGCGCCGCCGCGGTCTTGCGCGACAGGGCGACGCTGATCGTGCCCGCCGACGCGTCGGTCGAGAGCGACGCATTGTAGAGATACGGCACGCTGCCCAGGAGGCTGGTGTCCAACGCCCCGCTGGTCAGGCTGGTCGCGTGCACCAGGGTGTAGGTCGCCGAACCCTTCAGCAGCGACTGCAGGTCGATGCCGATCTTGGCGCCGGTCGCGACATTGGCCGCGCCAGCCACTTCGAGCTGGGTGTGGGTCCCGGCCTCCGGGTCGGCGCTCACGATCAGGGTCGAGGCCGCCCCCAGGTTCAGGCTGCTGAGATTGATCGTGGCCGGGTTCTGCACCGTCAGCTTGTCCGACGCGATGGCCAGGTCGAGCGTGCCCCCGTCGGCGGTGATCTTGCCCGTCACCACGGCTCCGCCGCTGATCGACAGGCTGTTGGCGCCGGCGCCGAAGGCGATGTCGCCAGTGACCGTGCCGTTCTCGATGCTGAGCTTGTCGGCCCCCGAACCCAGCAGGATCTTGCCGATGATCACTGGCTCGGTGTTGTCGGACACGCCGTCGCCATCCGTGTCCGTCTGGCCGTCGCCGGCGACGACGTTGACCAGGCCGTACTGGCGCAGCGTCACGCCCGTGGTGTTGGCCCGCAGGTCCAGGGCGATCGCCGTGCCGGTGTTGGTCAGCGTCGTGTCGACCGGCGAGATCACCGCCGAGATCGTGCGCAGGTTTACGATCGAGGTTAGCGACCCCGACAGGTCCTGCACCGCGATCGCCTGGCCGGACGAGCCCAGCACCGTGGCGGTGATGGTCCCGGCGTTACCGATATAGGGGGCGGTGGCGCCGGCATCGATCAGGATCGCGTGCGTGGCGGCGCCGGTCTCGCCGGTCTGGCTGGCGCTGATCCCACCCTGGTTCCAGATCTGGCGGACGATCGCGCCGGACCCGAGGTGGATGGCGGTGGCGTCCGCCTTGTAGGCGCTGGCGCCGATGGAGCCCTGGATCCGCAGACCGCTGCTCAGATCGACCGAGCCGCCGCCCGTGAGCCCGATCTGGACCGCGGTGGCGTCGACGCCGTCATAGACCCCCGCGCCCGTGATCGTGCCGCGCACGACCATGCCGAACGCGTCGTTCCCGGTTCCGACATTGCCGAGGGTGATGTTGCGGCTCGCATTGCCGATCAGCACGGCCGGCGCCCTGCCGAACGTGGAGATCGCGCCGGTGCCTTCGGAGGTGTCGGTGATGCCGTCGCCGTCGACGTCGGGATTGGTCGAGCTCAGGGTCGGCGGAATGTCGACCAGCAGGCCCTTGCCGACGTTGCCGGTGACCACCAGCGCCGATCCGCCCTGCAGCAGGTCGTCGGCGTCCAGCGCGTCCAGCACCGACTGGGTGGTGCTGCGGGTGGTCGAGCGATAGCCTGTGGAGGTCAGCGCGTTCTGGATGACCAGCGCCCCGCCGACGTCCCCGCCCACATAGACGCCCGTCGCGCTCGCGCCCTGGACGCTGATCGCGCCCAGCAGCGAGACGTCGCCCGTCACGACGTCCGTGGTCTTGATGGCGAAGGTGCGGTCGCCGATCGTGCTG
>CAMFHW010000107.1 GCA_945952175.1 uncultured Phenylobacterium sp.
CGAGCGCCGCCGGCTCGGCCGCTTGCAGGCCGATAGAGCGCCGCCGGCGCGAGATCCGGGAAGGCCTTGGAGACCTTGGCGACCAGGTAGTCGCCCTAGGTCCCCGCGAAGGCGTGGACGCTGGATCCGTCCCAGCGCTCGGCGCCGTCCGCGCGGGCGGTGAGCGCATGGCCGGGCAGGGGCGTCATGGGCGCCAGGAAATCCGGATCGAAGAACAGCGGGAAGGACAGGCGGTCGCGCCCGGACGTGTTCATCACCCGATGCGGCGTCGAGCGGTAGCGGCCGCCGGTCAGGCGCTCCAGCATGTCGCCGATGTTGCAGACCAGGGCGCCCTCGAGGGGCGGGGCCTCGATCCAGCCGGCGGGACCTTTCACCTGCAGCCCGCCGTGGCGGTCCTGGGCGAGCAGGGTCAGCAGGCCGTAGTCGGTGTGCTCGCCCACGCCCCAGGAGCGGGTCCAGTCGGTCCCGGCCGGCCCCTCGGCGGGATAGTGGAAGATGCGGAACAGGACCGTGGGCTCGGCGGTGTAGGCGGCGCGGAAATAGTCCGCCTCCAGGCCGAGGCTGAGCGAGAAAGTTTCCATCAGCAGGGCGGCGGCGCGGGTCGCGCCGGCCATGTAGGCCTCGGCCGCGAGGCGCAGTTCGGGGACCTGGGCGGGCCAGAGATTGGCGCCATGCAGGGGCAGGCCCGCGCGGACCCGCGGATGGTCGGCGGGAAGGTCGGTCCCGAGATAGAGGCCCTGCTTCAGGTCGGGGCGGCCTGAGGTGAGCTCGCCGCCCACCGGGAAATAGCCGCGCCAGGCGCGGCCGCCGCGGGCCATGGCGATCTGGAGCTTCTCGGCCTCCGGCAGGGCGAAGAAGCGGTGACTGGCCGCCTCAAGGTCCGCCAGGACCGACGACGGGATCCCGTGTCCGGTCAGATAGAAGAAGCCGTGCGCCTCGCAGGCCGCCGCGACCTAGCGGGCGATCTCGGCCCGGGCTTCGGCGGCCCCGGTCTCGAACAGGGCCGCCATGTCGATGACGGGAAGCCGATCCATGCGCGGAGCGGGGAGGCCTATTTCTTCTTGAGGTTCAGGGGCGTGAGGAAGCTGGTCGGCGCGGGGGCGGGCTTGGCCTTGGCGGTCTTCGGCTTGCGGATCTCGCGGTTGCTGCGTTTCTGGCTCTTGGCCATGGCGCGTTCCTTTTCGGGATTTGCCTGCGAGCGGGGGGATTCGGAACCGGCGGGCCAGGGGGCGACCCTAACGTGGATCGACCTCCGGGTCCGGAAAATACCGCGCCCTAGCTCACCGGAGCGGGGCGGGCGCGCTGGTTGTAGAGCAGCTTGCGGCGGCGCTCCTGCTCTTCGGGCGTGAGGGTGGCGGGATCCTCCGGCGGGCCGGCGGTGACGGCCATGCCGCGCTGGACGCCGGGGCGGGCTTCCATGGCCTCCAGCCAGCGCTTGAAATACTTGAACTCGTCGAGGTCGATGCCCTGCAGCTTCCAGCTGGCGGTCCACGGATAGCTGATCATGTCGGCGATCGTATACTCGTCGCCGGCCAGCCAGGGGCGGTCGTAGAGGCGGTTGTTGAGCACGCCGTAGAGACGGTGGGTTTCGTCGGCGAACCGGCGCTGGGCGTAGGACTGGTCGCCGAAGCGGGCGGTGTCGACGCGGGAGAAGTGGCCGCGCTCGCCGGTCTTGGGACCCTGGTTGGCCATCTGCCACATGACCCACTGGACGACCTCGTACTTGGCGCGGGTCTCCTGCGGGAAGAAGCGGCCCTCCTTCTCGGCGATGTAGAGCATGATCGCGCCGCTCTCGAACACGCCGATCGGCGCGCCGCCATCCTTGGGGGCCTTGTCGACGAGGGCCGGCATGCGGTTGTTGGGGCCGATCTTCAGGAAGTCGTCGGTGAACTGGTCGCCGCGCCCGATATTGACCGGGACGATGGTGTAGGGGACGCCCAGCTCCTCCAGCAGGATGGTCACCTTCTTGCCGTTGGGGGTGGGCCAGTAGTGGAGGTCGTACATGGGCCTTGTCCGTGAACCGCAACCGATGCGGCGACCGTAAACCCGGCCGTCTGGGCCTCAACCCCACAAAAACTGAAAAGACATGCCAGAGGGGATGGGGCCATATCCGCGGCCATGAAGCTGCTCCATTCCCAGACCTCGCCCTTCGCCCGGCTGGTGCGCGTGTGCGCCGACGAACTCGGCCTGACCGACCGGATCGCGCTGGAGGCCGTGACGGTGACCCCGACCACGGCCAGCGCCGAGGTGGCGGGCGCCAATCCGCTGACCAAGATCCCGACCCTGGTGCTGGACGATGGGACCGCGATCTTCGACAGCCGGGTGATCGTGGCCTATCTCGACACCCTGACCGATCGGGTGCTCGCCCCGCGCGAGGGCGCCGCGCGCTGGACGGTGGCGACCGAGCTCGCCCAGGCCATCGGCCTGCTGGATGCGGCCCTGCTCGCCCGCTACGAGGCCTTCCTGCGGCCGGAGCCGTTGCGCTGGGAGGACTGGAGCGCGGGGCAGATGGGCAAGATCCGGCGCGCGCTCGACGCCTTCGAGGGCTCGGCGCGCTCGGCGGGGCCGGACCTGACCGTGGCGGACATCGGCGTGGCCTGCGCGCTCGGCTATCTGGACCTGCGCTTCCCGCAGGAGGACTGGCGGGCCGGGCGGCCCAGGCTCGCGGCCTTCTATGCCGCGTTCGCCAAGAAGCCAATCTGGGCCGTAACCGACCCCAACGCCTGACCCTGCGTCAAACGCGGGTTCTGCTAAGCTTGCGGCTAGCGGCGCCCGGGCGAACGAGGCGCGCGCGACGGAGGAACATCTGATGGACGCCCAACTCGGCCACGACGCCGCCTCGATGAACGCCATCCTGGCGCGGCAGAAGGCGGCCCACATCCGCGACGGCGCGCCGAACGCCGGCCTGCGCAAGGACCGCATCGATCGCTGCATCGGCCTCCTGGTCGACTATCGGGGGCAGATCGAGGAGGCGGTGAACGCCGACTTCGGCTCGCGCTCGCGGGAGGCGACGGCTTTCGCGGACGTGGCCGGCTCGATCGGGCCGCTGAAGCACGCGCGCGACAGCCTGGAAAAGTGGATGCGCCCGCAGAAGCGCAAGACCACGCCGGCGATCCTTTCCCTGTTCGGCGCCAAGGCCGAGGTGCGGTTCCAGCCGAAGGGCGTGGTGGGGGTGATCAGCCCCTGGAACTTCCCGGTGAACCTGACCTTCGCGCCGCTGGCCGGGATCCTGGCGGCGGGCAACCGGGCGATGATCAAGCCGTCGGAGTTCACCCCGGCGACCTCGGCCCTGATGGCGGAGATGTTCGCCAAGGCGTTCGGCGAGGAGGAGATCGCGGTCGTCACCGGCGGGCCGGAGGTCGGCCAGGCGTTCTCGGGCCTGGCCTTCGACCACATGATCTTCACGGGCGCGACGTCGATTGCCCGGCACGTGATGAAGGCGGCGGCCGAGAACCTGGTGCCGCTGACCCTGGAGCTGGGCGGCAAGAGCCCGGTGGTGATCGGCAAGTCGGCGGACATGGACGTGGCCGCGGCGCGGATCATGAACGGCAAGACGCTGAACGCCGGCCAGATCTGCCTGGCGCCCGACTACGTCTTCACGCCCAGGGACAATGTCGAGGGCTTCGTCAACGCCGCCCAGGGCGCGGTGTCGAAGATGTTCCCGACCATCAAGGACAACCCCGACTACACCGCCATCGTCGCCCAGCGGCACTACGACCGGATCATGGGCTATGTGGAGGACGCCCGGGCCAAGGGCGCGCGGATCGTCGAGCTGAAGCCGGATGGCGAGGACCTGAGCCAGCAGGAGCATCGCAAGATCGCGCCCACCCTGATCCTCGATCCCACCGACGACATGAAGGTGATGCAGGAGGAGATCTTCGGCCCGGTCCTGCCGGTGAAGACCTATGGCTCGGTGGACGAGGCGGTGGACTACATCAACGCCCGCGACCGGCCGCTGGGGCTCTACTATTTCGGCGACGACGAGGCCGAGCGCGAGAAGGTGCTGACCCGCACCACGGCCGGCGGGGTGACCGTCAACGACGTGGTCTTCCACGTGGCCCAGGAGGAGCTGCCGTTCGGCGGGGTCGGGCCGTCGGGCATGGGCAGCTATCACGGCCACGACGGCTTCCTGGAGTTCAGCCACAAGAAGGCGATCTACACCCAGATCAGGAAGGACATCGGCCCGCTGCAGCAGATGCGCCCGCCCTATGGGCCCGCCATCCGCAAGTACCTGGCCGGGGCGATGAAGCGGTAGCTGACGCTACGGACGGGTGGCGGCCGGGGGGATCGCTGATCTAACCTGTTCTCCGAGACAAGCCGGACGACCGGCGGACGGGGAGAGGAAGAAGCGATGTACCTGGCCGACCATGCGCGCCTGACGCCCGACAAGCCGGCGATGATCTCGGCCGACACGGGCAAGACGGTGAGCTATGCGCAGCTGAACGAGCGGTCGAACCGGTTCGCGCAGTATCTCCATGCCCAGGGCCTGCGGCGCGGCGATCACATCTGCGTCCTGATGGAGAACAATCTCTCCTTCATGGACCCGGTCTGGGCGGCCTTCCGGTCCGGCCTCTATGTGACGACCATCAACCGCTACCTGCCGCCCGACGAGGCCGCCTATATCGTCGAGGACTGCGGGGCCAAGGCCATCGTGACCTCGTTCGCCAAGCGCGAGACCGCTGAGGCGCTGGGGCCGCTGATCCCCGACTGCCCGATCCGCCTGATGGTCGAGGGGACCATCCCGGGGTGGGCGTCCTATGAAGAGGCGCTCGCCAGCGGGTCGCCACAGCCGCTCGAGACGGAGTGGATGGGCGAGTCCATGCTCTACAGCTCCGGCACCACCGGGCGGCCGAAGGGCATCCTGCGGCCGCTGACCGACCAGACGCCTGGCGAGGCGTTCGCCGTGCGGCAGTCGGTGAACCGCTACGGCCTGACGTCGGACAGCGTCTACATCTCGCCCGCGCCGCTCTATCACGCCGCCCCGCTGGCCTATGTGCTGTCGGTGCAGTCGTTCGGCGGGACGGTGGTGATGATGGAGCGCTTCGACGCCGAGCAGGCGCTGAAGCTGATCGACCAGTACAAGGTGACCCACAGCCAGTGGGTGCCGACCATGTTCGTGCGGATGCTGAAGCTGCCCGCCGAGGTGCGCACCCAGTACGACCTGTCCTCGCACCAGGTCGCGATCCACGCCGCCGCGCCGTGCCCGGTGGAGGTGAAGCGCGAGATGATCGAGTGGTGGGGGCCGATCCTCTACGAATACTACGCCGGCACCGAGGCTTCGGGCTCGACCTTCATCACCAGCGAGGACTGGCTGGAGCATCCCGGCTCGGTGGGCCGCGCGGCGCTGGGCGTGCTGCACATCTGCGACGAGGACGGGAACGAGCTGCCGGTCGGCGAGACGGGCCTGGTCTATTTCGAGCGCGAGGCGCCGACCTTCGAGTACCACAACGACAAGGCCAAGACCGACCAGGCGCGCCATCCCAAGCATCCTGGCTGGAACACCCTGGGCGACGTCGGCTATCTCGACGAGGAGGGCTATCTCTACCTCACCGACCGCAAGGCCTTCATGATCATCTCCGGCGGGGTGAACATCTATCCGCAGGCCATCGAGGACGCGCTGGTGACCCATCCGAAGGTGGGCGACGTGGCGGTGTTCGGGGTGCCGGACACCGAGATGGGCGAGGCGGTGAAGGCGGTGATCGAGCCCGCGCCGGGCCACGCGCCGACCGACGACCTGGCCGCCGAGCTGATGGCCTATGCCCGCGGCAAGCTCGCCCACTACATGGCGCCGCGCTCGATCGACTTCATCGAGGAGATGCCGCGGCTGCCGACCGGCAAGCTCTACAAGCGGGTCCTGCGCGACGCCTACTGGAAGGACCGCAAGATCTAGGCGGCTGACCGCGCCGCCTCGACAGCGTCCTTGACCACGGCCATGGCCGAGCGGATGCGGCTGGGCGCGGCGCAGGCATAGCCCAGGACCAGGCCCGGCGGGCCCGGTGCGATGCGATAGCGCGAGAGGGCGCGGGCCTCGACGCCCCGCCGGCCGCAGGCGGCGGCGATCTCGCGATCGTCGCAGGCGAAGGTGAAGTGGACGGCCAGGTGCATGCCGCCGTCGGACGGGCCGATGGTCACGGCGCCCCCGAGGGTCTCCAGCGCGGCCAGCAGGGCCTGGCGGCGTTCGTCGTAGGCGGCGCGGGTGCGGCGCAGGTGGGTGGCGAAATGGCCGGCCGAGATGAACTCGGCGAGCGCGGCCTGGGCCAGGGTGCCGTTGTGACCGTCTGCCACGTGCTTGGCGTTGATCATCGGCTGGGCCAGGTCCTCGGGCACGACCGCGAAGGCGATGCGGATCGAGGGGAACAGCGTCTTGTTGAAGGTGCCGATGTAGATAACCCGGGCCGAGCGATCCATAGCCTGGAGGGCGGCGAGCGGGCGGCCGGAATAGCGGTAGTCCCCGTCATAGTCGTCCTCGAGGATCCAGCCCTCGGCGTCGCGCGCCCAGGCCAGCAGGGCCTCGCGGCGGGCCGGCGACATCTCGACCCCCAGCGGATACTGGTGCGAGGGCGTGACGACGCAGAGCTTGGCCTCCGGCGCAACGGCGAGGCCGGCCTCCAAGGAAAACCCTTCGGAATCAATGGGAACGCCGACGACCTTCAGGCCGACGCTCTCCAGGCCCATGCGCGAGGGGACGTAGCCGGGATCCTCGACCCAGGCGGTGTCGCCGGCCTCGGTGACCAGGCGCGCGGCGAGCTCGATGGCCTGCTGGGTTGAGGTGGCGACGATCACCTGGTCGGGCGAGCAGCGAACCCCGCGGCCGGCGGCCACCTGGGCGGCGATGGCCGAGCGCAGTTCCGGCAGGCCGTTCGACGGCCCGTAGGCCCAGAGGTCGGGGCCCGGACGGCGCATGGCCTCGCGCATCAGCCGACCCCAGATGGCGCGCGGGAAGAATTCCAGGCTGGGCAGGGAGGGCGTGAAGGCGGCGCCGAGGCTGAGGCCCCGATGGCCAGGATAGGCCTCCAGCGCCTTGGCGCGGCTGGAGAGGGTGCGAGGCGGGCGGTTGGACAGGGGCGCATCGACCGAAGCCGGCGGCTGGTCGCGGGGCGGCGGCGCCTCCGCCACATAGCTGCCCGCGCCCTGGCGGCGGATCACGTAGCCTTCGGCGACGAGCTGGCCATAGGCCCATTCGACGGTGTTGCGCGAGACGCCCAGGTCGCCGGCCATCACGCGGGAGGACGGCAGGCGCGAGCCCGCCGCCAGGCCGCCGTCGAGGATGGCGCCGCGCAGGCGCTCGAACACCCGCACGCCCAGGGGTTGGGCGTCGAGGCCCACCCCGTCGATATCGAGGCCGGCGACATCGGCGAGGGCGACCGAGGACTTGTTCCGCATGCCTCTCAGATAGCGCGGGTCGGCGCGTCGGACCACTCATCGGCGTCGTATCGGACCACCGCGGATTCCGGATGTCGTCAGGGGCGGGTGGGGATAGTTGCGCCTTTCCTCCCCAGCATCGTGGGGGAGGAAGGTGCTTGTCTTGCGAGGGGCTCATGATCGAAGGCGCGATGTTCCTGACGTTCCTGGCGACCGTGGCGGCCATCGTCATCACGCCGGGCGCCGACATGGCGGTGATCCTGGGCTCGACCCTGCAGGCGGGGCGGCGGCAAGGCTATGCGGCCGTGGCCGGGGTGCTGAGCGGCGGATTGGTGCATGTAAGCGTCGCGGCGCTGGGGCTGTCGGCGCTGATCGCCGCCTCGCCTGGCGTGCTGAAGATCGTGGCGCTGGCGGGCTCGGCCTATCTGGTCTGGATCGGCGTTTCCCTGGCGCGGTCCGGCGCGGACCTGGCGGTGAGCGCGGCCGGCGCCGCCGACGGCTGGGCGGCGTGGCGACGGGCGGCGGGGACCAACCTGCTGAACCCCAAGGCCTACCTGTTCATGCTGGCGATCTTCCCGCACTTCCTGAAGCCGGGCGGCTGGCCGAGCTGGATGCAGGCCCTGGCGCTGGGCGTGATCCTGCTGGCCTGCGCGGGGCTGCTCTATGGGCTGATGGTGGTGGCCGCCGACCGCCTGGCCGCGGGCCGTGGCGGCGCGACGCGATGGATCGGCCGGGCGACCGGCGTCTATCTGGCGGGGCTGGGCGTCGTGATGGCGGCGGTCAGCCTCTTTCACCCGTGATCGGCTATTTCGGGGACAGGTCGAATATCTCGCCCCGCGATCACGGCCGTCCGCCATCCTGTTGAAGTCGAGATATTCAACCTGTCCCCGAAATGGCTCTAGAAGGGAATCAAACCGCCGCGTTCCCGCGGGGAGGGGAGATTTCCATGCTCGATCGCAGGCAAGTCCTGGGCGCCGGCGCGTCGGCCGCCGCGGTGACCGTGGCGTCCAAAGGATGGGCCGCAGCGCCCGCCGCCGATGGTGTGGCGAAGCTGAACGCCCTGATGGACCGCTTCTTCCAGGAAGGGCTGGAGGCCCAGCCGGAGAACGCCACCGAACTCGCCCTCGACAAGGGCGCCAATGCCGGGCTGAAGGCGCGGCTGGAGGATGTGTCCACCGACGGCATGGCCAAGGCCCGGGCCCGGAACGCCGAGCACATCAAGGCGCTGAAGGCGCTCGACCGGAACCAGTTCAAGGGCATGGACCGGGTCAATTACGACACCGTGCTCTATGTGGAAGAGGCGACCAAGCCGCTGATGGACCTCGACATCGGCGGGCGCGACGGCTTCTCGCCCTCCTGCTACGTGCTGTCGCCGATCACCGGGGCCTATCAGCGCGTGCCGGTGCTGCTGGACGCCAAGCACTCGATCGAGACCGGGGCCGACGCCGACGCCTACCTGGCGCGGCTGGACGGGTTCGCGACCGCCATCGACGCCAATACCGACCGGCTGCGCCACGACGTGGGCAAGGGCGTGATCCCGCCGGACTTCCTGCTCGACATCACCATCGGCCAACTGAAGGCGCTGCGCACGGCGACGGACAAGTCGGACCTCGTGGCCTCGCTGGAGCGCCGGGCCTCGGCCAAGGGGTTGACCGGCTACGGGACGCGCGCGGCCTCGATCTACGAACACAGGGTGGGACCGGCCCTGGACCGGCAGATCGCCGCCCTGCAGGCCGTGCGGCCGAGCGCGACCCACGATGCGGGGGTCTGGCGGTTCAAGGACGGGCCGGCCTTCTACGCGGCGAACCTGAAGTACACGACCACCACCAACATGACGCCGGAGGAGGTCCACAAGATGGGCCTCGACCAGGCCGCGGAGATCGGGGCGCGGCTGGACGTGCTGTTGAAGAAGCGGGGCCTGACCCAGGGCGCCGTCGGCCAGCGGATCGCTGGGCTCTACAAGGACCCCACGCTCTACTATCCGAACACCGACGAGGGCCGCGCCCAGCTCCTGGCCTATCTGCAGGCGCAGCTGAAGGAGGTCGAGGCGCGGCTGCCGCAGATGTTCGATCGCCTGCCGCACCAGCGGATCGAGGCGCGCCGGGTGCCGCCGAACATCGAGGACGGCTCGCCGCTGGCCTATTCGGAATCCGCGCCGATGGACCGCTCGCGGCCCGGCACGATCAATTTCAATCTCAAGGACACCGGCGAGTGGCCGAAGTGGAACCTGCCGTCGACGCTCTATCACGAGGGCCTGCCGGGCCATCAGCTGCAGGGCGGCCTGGCGCAGGAGAGCCAGGGCATCCCGATCCTGCGGAAGAACATGTACTTCTCGGGCTATGGCGAGGGCTGGGCGCTCTATGCGGAGCAGCTCGCCTATGAGCTTGGCATGTACGAGAACGACCCGCTGGGCGAGATCGGCTGGCTGAAGGCGCAGATCTTCCGGGCCGGGCGCTGCGTGGTCGACACCGGCATGCACGCCATGCGCTGGAGCCGCGAACAGGCGATCGAATACCTGATGGGGTTGGATGGGGATGCGGTGGGCTCGACCACCCGCGAGGTGCAGCGCTACTGCGCGATCCCGGCCCAGGCCTGCAGCTACAAGATCGGCCACACCTTCTGGAACCGGCAGCGGGACCGCGCCAAGGCGGCGCTGGGACCGAGGTTCGACATCAAGGCCTTCCACGACGCGGGCCTGCTGTCGGGCGCCATGCCGCTGGACGTGCTGGCCGATGCGATCGGCGGCTATGTCGAGAGCGCGAAGGCGTAAACGAACGAAAGGCGGCCCTCGCGGGCCGCCCTTCGCATCTCTCGCGGCGCACCTAGTGC
>CAMFHW010000108.1 GCA_945952175.1 uncultured Phenylobacterium sp.
ACAATGGGGCGACAGAACTGGCGCCGAGGGAGGGCTTCCGCCCTTCGTCACGCCGATAGAGGGGTCCTAGGCGCAAGGCCTAGGATGACGGGCGGACGTGAGAGGTCAGCGCTCGCGGTTCATCCAGGTGATGAGCGGGAGCACCGGCACGCCCCACAGGATGCCGACCACGGCGAAATAGGCGAACTTGATCGCGCCGTTGTCGGGCAGGTGGTCGGCGATGGTGGCAGCCAGCCAGATGTAGCCGCAGAGGAAGGCCAGGAGGCCGGCCCCGCCGATCAGCTTCTTCACACGCGCGTTCATGAGCGGAGCTATAGGCGGCGCCGGGCGGCGCGTCACCTGTCGGGGCGGATCGCCAGGACGGCCAAGGCGAGGATGGCCGTGGCCCCCGCCGTGGCGAGCAGCAGCATGGCCAGCAGGCCCTGGAAGCGCAGGCCCAGCATCTGGGCCGCCAGCCCGCCGAGTCCGGCGCCGGCCAGGCCCAGCAGCAGGCTCATGAACAGGCTGAGCCGCCGGCGCACGAGACTGCGCGCCACGCATCCGGCCACCAGTCCCGCCAAGACCACGCCGAGCAGGCCGACGCCTTCCAAAGGATGCTCCTCGCAACGCTGCGGCCTCTTCGGTGAGCATCTGCGGCGTCGCGCCGCGCCGCAAGCGTGGACGCGGGCGCGCATCTCGGGTAGCGACGCTTCACGCGTTCTTCGAAGGGCTTACGTCACCCCCCAATGACTTCCTTCCTCCGTTCGGACCGGTCGCGGCCGGTGGCAATCTGGTTGTTGGCCGTGGCTGTGCTGGTGCTGGCCATGGTCGTGGTGGGCGGGGCGACCCGGCTGACCGATTCCGGCCTGTCGATCACGCAGTGGAAGCCGGTGTCCGGCGCCCTGCCGCCGATGTCGCAGACCGACTGGAACCAGGAGTTCGAGCGCTACAAGCAGATCCCGCAGTACGCCCAGCTCAACAAGGGCATGAGCCTGTCGGCGTTCAAGGCCATCTACTGGTGGGAGTGGAGCCACCGGCTGCTGGGCCGGCTGGTCGGCGTAGCCTTCGGACTGCCGTTCGTGGTGTTCCTGGCGCGCCAGGAGATCCCGCGCCGGCTGATCTGGCGCTGCGGGGTGCTGTTCGCCCTGGGCGGCCTGCAGGGCCTGGTGGGCTGGTGGATGGTGGCCAGCGGGCTGGTCGATCGCATCTCGGTCGCGCCGGAGCGGCTGGCGACGCATCTGGGCCTCGCCTTCATCCTGCTGGGGGCCCTGGTCTGGACCGGGCTCGACGCCTGGGCGGGCGCGCCGCGGGTGACCGTGCCGAACCCCTGGGTGCGCGGAAGCTGGGCCCTGATCGGCCTGATCTATTTTCAGATCCTGCTGGGGGCCTTGGTGGCCGGCAACGACGCCGGGCTGGTCTATAACGACTGGCCGCTGATGAATGGCCAGCTGTTCCCTAAGGACTATGCGGGCGCGGGCCTGTGGCAGACCCTGGCGCACAGCCAGGGGGCCGTGCAGCTGCATCACCGGTTGGGCGCCTACGCCCTGCTGATCGCGGCCATCGCGACGGCGGTCGGCGCGTTGCGCTCGCGGCATCTGCCCGGCGAGGCCAAGGCGCTGGCGCTGGCGCTCGCTGGGGGCGTGGTCCTCCAGGCGTGCCTGGGGATCGCCACCCTGATGACCCACGTGCCGATCGGCCTGGGCATGGCGCACCAGGTGATGGCGGCCCTGGTGCTCAGCACGGCGGTGGCGTTCGCCTGGCGGGTCCGTCGCCCCTGATCCCCGGACGTGATCGACCAGGCGCCGGCGTCTCGCCGTGAGTTGAGATATCCCCTCCAGGGGGATAGGATGCTCGCATGTCGGACAAGCACGCATCGCACCCCGCCATCACCAGCCGCCTGCGCCGGGCGGAGGGTCATCTGAAATCGGTGATCGGCATGATGGAGGCTGGCCGCAGCTGCCTCGACATCGCCCAGCAGCTCCACGCCGTCGAGGCGGCGCTGGCGAACGCCAAGCGCGAGTTGATCCACGACCATATCGAACACTGCCTGGAGGACGGCGGCGCGGCCGACCTCAAGGAGATCAAGCAACTGACCAAGTATCTGTAGCAGCGACGGCGCCGCCGTCGGGAGGAACGCCATGCATCACACCCGCGCGGCCGGCGGCCGCAACCTGCACAGCCACATGTGGATCTTCGGCCTGGGCGGCCTGGCCCTCGGCGGAGGCTTCCTAGTGTTCGCGCCGCAGATCCCGGTCGTCTCGAAGTCGATCCTGCTGTTCGCCGGCTTCCATCTGGTGGGCGCCGTGATCCTGCTGGCGACGCTCTATTTCGGCGCGGGGCGGGACTGGCTGCGGCGACTTGGCGCCGGCAAGGCCAAGGCCGACCGTCTCGACTTCGGCTGGGGCCCAGGCTGGATGAATGGTCTGGCCCTGGTGTCGTTCGCCTGCCTGGCCGGGGCGATCCTGATCGAGGTGGCGGCGCCCGCCTGGTGGCCGGCGGCCTTCGCCCTGGTGGGGTTGGCGGCCAACTTCCTGGCCGGCAATTCGATCATGCGCGGCTTCCGCCGGGTGGATCAGTCGGTGCTGCCCCTGGTGCGCTTCCTGCCCAAGGGCGAGGGGCTGGTGCTGGACGCCGGCTGCGGCGCCGGGCGGACGAGCATCGCGGTGGCGCGGGCCCTGACCTCGGCCCGGGTCTTCGCCGTCGACCGGTTCGACGCCGACTATATCGACGACGGCGGACGTGACCTGCTGGCGAGGAATCTGACGCTCAGCGGCGTCGCCGACCGGGTCAGCATCGAACAGGCGGACCTGACGGCCCTGCCGTTCGCCGAGGGGGATTTCGACGGGGTGGTCAGCACCCACGTCTACGACCATCTGGGCGGCGGCAAGCAGAAGGGCCTGGAGGAGGCCTATCGCGTGCTGAAGCCCGGCGGGCGCTTCCTGATGGGCGTGTGGGTTCCCGGCTGGTCGATGTTCACCATCGGGGCGGTGCTGTCCTTCTTCCTGACCTCGAAGGCGAAGTGGCGGGAGATGGCCAAGGCGGCGGGCTTCGAACTCGAGGACGAGCAGGTGAACAACCACGCCTGGTTCCTGGTGATGCGCAAGCCGGCGGCGGCCTGAGGTGTTTGGGGGCGATTTCCGCGGGCGTCTCGACCGATGAGCCGCTAGGCTCGCTCCTGCCGTAGGGGAGGGCGCCATGAGCCCGGATTGCACCACGCTCGCCGCATTGGTCGAGGCCAAGCCTGGAGCCACGGGCGGATCGCTGCCCTCGGCCCCCGGGGTGGTGCTCTACAAGGTGATGGGCAAGATGTTCGCCATCCTGAGCACGCGGAAGTCGGAATACGTGATCCTGAAGTGCGACCCGCACCTGGCCGAGATGCTGCGCGAGCAATATGCCGGGGTGGGGCACAGGTCGCACCTGGACCGGCGGTTCTGGATCAGCGTCGATATCGGCTCGGACGTGCCGTTGGGCGAGATCGGGCGGTTGGTGGACCAGTCCTACGACCTGGTCTGCGCGGGCCTGACGAAGAAGCAGAGGACGGAGCTGGCGGGCGTTTGCTCCTGACCGTCATCCCAGGCCTTGTGCCCAGGACCCCTCTATCCGCTGTATTGCCTGAGGGTCGGCCCGCAGGATCGCCGCATCCGGCAGGACCGTGCGCGCCCTCGACAGGGATCCCAGGCGCAGGGCCTAGGATGACGGAGCGGGCGGTTCTGACGAAGTGGTATCATATTACCCAATTCCGCAACACCTTACGAAATAAGGGTTTGCGACGAATTGGCGCGCATGGTGTGTTGACAGGGTCGCATGGCTGCCGTAGTAGCGCGCCCTCTGATCGCGGGCGCCGTCCGCGAGCTCTATTTACGGATCGTTCCCATGCAGAAGACGACGGCTTCGCTGAAGCCCGCCGACGTCGAGAAGAAGTGGATCGTGATCGACGCCGAGAACGCCGTGGTCGGCCGTCTCGCCACGTTCATCGCGATGCGCCTTCGCGGCAAGCACCGCCCCGACTACACCCCGAACGTGGACTGCGGCGACTATGTCGTCGTGCTCAACGCCGACAAGGTGAAGTTCACCGGCCGCAAGCTGCAGCAGAAGACCTACTACTGGCACACCGGCTATCCGGGCGGCATCAAGGAACGCACCGCGGACAAGATCCTCGGCGGCAAGTTCCCCGAGCGCGTGCTGGAAAAGGCCGTCGAGCGCATGCTGCCGAAGGAAAGCCCGCTGGCCCGCAAGCAACTGACGCACCTGCGCATCTACAACAGCGGTGAGCATCCGCACGAGGCGCAGAACCCCGAGACCATCGCGTTCGCCGACATGAACGCCAAGAACGTGCGGAGCAAGTAAGCCAGATGTCCGAAGGTCCCACTGGTTTCGACGCGCTGCAAAGCCTGTCCTCGAACCCGCAAGCCGACGCGCCCGTCCACGAGCGCAAGGTCGACGCCCAGGGCCGCGCCTATGCGACCGGCAAGCGGAAGAACGCGATCGCCAAGGTCTGGATCAAGCCGGGCAAGGGCCAGATCACGATCAACGGCCGCGACCAGGAAGTCTATTTCGCCCGTCCGGTGCTGCGCATGATGATCGCCCAGCCGTTGGAAGTGACCGACCGCCTGGGTCAATTCGACGTGGTGGTCTCGGTGGAAGGCTCCGGCCTGTCCGGCCAGGCCGGCGCGATCCGTCACGGCCTGTCCAAGGCCCTGACCTATTATGAGCCGGGCCTGCGCCCGGTGCTGAAGCCGCACGGCTTCCTGACCCGCGACCCGCGCGTCGTGGAGCGGAAGAAGTACGGCAAGGCCAAGGCCCGACGCAGCTTCCAGTTCTCGAAGCGCTAACCGCGCGCGAGCACCTGTGTTCGCGAGGGGGCGCTTCGGGAAACCGAGGCGCCCCTTCTGCTATCTGGACTTCCCGTTCCTGGATTCTGTTTCGGACCCACGACCATGACCCACACCGTTTTCATCGATGGCGAAGCCGGCACCACGGGCCTGCAGATCCGCGACCGCCTGGCCAAGCATGCCGGCGTCGAGGTGGTCTCGATCGATCCGGCCAGGCGCAAGGACGCCGACGCGCGCGCCGAGCTGCTGAACGGGGTGGACGCGGTCGTGCTGTGCCTGCCCGACGACGCGGCCAAGGAGGCCGTGGGCATGATCAGCTCCAACAAGGTCAAGGTGGTCGACGCCTCGACGGCGCACCGGGTGGCCTCGGGCTGGACCTATGGCTTCGCCGAACTGGACCGGGACCAGCGCGACGCGATCCGCAGCGCGCGGCTGGTGAGCAATCCCGGCTGCTATCCGACCGGCTTCATCGCCCTGGTGCGGCCGCTGGTCGACGAGGGCCTGATCCCGGCCGACTTCCCGCTGACCGTCAACGCCATCTCGGGCTATTCGGGCGGCGGCAAGGGGTTGATCGGCGAGTTCGAAGACGCCGCGCCGCCGGCCGGGACCAATGACGCCTACCGGACCTATGGCCTGACGCTCGCCCACAAGCACGTGCCGGAGATGCGGAAGTTCGGCGGGCTCGACCATCCGCCGGTCTTCGCGCCGAGCGTCGGGCGCTATGCGCAGGGCATGCTGGTGGAGGTTCCGCTGCAGCTCTGGGCCCTGCCGGCCAAGCCGAAGTCGGGCGAACTGCGCAAGGTGCTGGCGGCGGCCTATCAGGGCGAGACCTTCGTCGAAGTGGCCTCGGCCGAGGAATGCGCCGAACTGCAGAAGGTGCGCGCCGGGGCCGGCGGCTACAACGCCGCGCTGGATCCCGAGGCGCTGAACGGCACCAACCGCATGCGGCTCTACGTCTTCGGCAATGACGAGGCCGGCCAGGCGCGGCTGGTCGCCCAGCTCGACAACCTGGGCAAGGGCGCCTCGGGCGCGGCGGTGCAGAACCTGAACCTGATGCTGGGCCTGCCGGAGGCCGCCGGGCTGTGAACCTGCGCCCGGCCCGGCCGGAGGATGCGGTGGCGATCGCCGTGATCCATCGCCAGGCCATGCGGGTCTCGCTGTCCTTCCTGCCGGAGTTGCATACGGCGGACGAGGACCTGTGGTTCGTCCGCGAGAAGCTGATGGTCGAGAACGAGGTCTGGGTCGCCGAGGCGGACGGACAGGTGGCGGGCTACATCGCCTTCCATCCCGGCTGGATCGAGCACCTGTTCGTCCATCCCGACCATCAGGGGCGCGGCATGGGCCTGGCGCTGCTGGCCAAGGCGCTGGAGGACGGGAGCGAGCGCCGGCTCTGGACCTTCCAGCAGAACAGCCGGGCGCGGGCCTTTTACGAGGCGCGCGGCTTCGTGCCGGAAGAGTTCACCGACGGACACGGCAACGCGGAAAAGACGCCGGACGTGCGTTATGTGCGCGCGGCGATGTAACCGACCGGCGGTCTCGCACGTAGATCAAGGCATGAGCACCGCATCCCTCGACCGCCGCCGCTTCCTGATGGGCTCCGCTCTGGCCGCCGCCGCCCTGGCGCCGGGCCTCGCGCTCGCCGCCGATCCCTATGCCGCCTCGACCTGGCGCAAGATCTCCGACGGCGACTGGAAGCAGCGCCTGCCGGCGTTCAGTTACGAGGTGCTGCGCCACGAGGCGACCGAGCGGCCGGGAACGAGCCCGCTGCTGGGCGAGCACCGCAAGGGGACGTTCGTCTGCCTGGGCTGCGGCCTGCCGCTGTTCAAGTCGGACTGGAAGTTCGAGAGCGGGACCGGCTGGCCGAGCTTCTACACGGCGATCAAGGGCGCGCTCGCCAAGAAGACCGATCTCGCCATCGGTATTCCGCGCACCGAGTATCACTGCGCCCAGTGCCTGGGCCATCAGGGCCACGTCTTCGATGACGGCCCACAGCCGACCGGCCTGCGCTATTGCAACAACGGGGTGGCGCTGAGGTTCGTCCCCGCCTGATTGCCGAAGCGGGCGGCCCTCTCTAGGTTCGCGCCGAACCGAAGGGGGTCCGATTGAAGGCTTGGTTGTCCGTCGTGGCGGCGCTCGTCGCTCTGGCCTTGAGCGCCTGCGCGCCGGAGCGGGCGGATAACGACGCCGACCGGATGGGCCGGACGACCATCGACGCCATCCAGCGCAACGACTGGATCGTGCTCGACAAGGTCATGGCGCCGGTGATGGCGGAGGATCCGCAACACACGCCGAAGATCGTGGCGCTGCAGGGCCACTTCCCGGCCGACCCGCCCTGGTCGATCAAGCTGATCTCGTCCAGCGTGACAAAGGCGGTGAAGGGCAAGTCGCCCGAGCGCGAGACGCTGAACTACCTCTATACCTTCCCGGACAGGCGACTGCTGGTCGACTTGGTGGTCGAGCATGTGGGCTGGCGGCGTTATCCGGAGCCTAGACCGCTGAAGGCGGGGCAAGTCGCGCCGCCGGCGCCGGCCAAGGCGGTCGAGCCGCCGATGGAGACGACCGAGCCCCCCGAGCCGAAGCCCGTGGACGGCTGGAAGCCCTATCGCGTGGTGGCGATCTACAAGCTGGACGGGGTCGCGGTCCGGCCGGTGGCTCCGGCCGACGAGGCGGCGGCGAAGTTCTGGGCGCCCGGCAAGAGCCTGGCTCAGTGGGCGTTCCTGGCGGCGACCCTGCTGATGCCGGCGGTGATGCTGGGCGTGGCGATCGCGGTGGCGCGGGCCAAGGTGCTGCCCTGGAAGCTCGCCTGGTTCGCGCTCTGCTTCGTGGGCGTCGGCGCGGCCTGGATGAACTGGACGAGCGGCATCGCCGGGCTGGAGCCGGCCCTCAATGTGGTCGGCTTCGGGCTCAGCCGAGGGCCGTCGCCGCTTTCCCCATGGATCCTGGGCTTCGCCCTCCCGGTCGGAGCCTTGATCTCGGCCCTGAGGCTGGTGCTGCGGCGCAGACCCTAGGACTTCACCTTCACATAGGAGCCGGGCGCGTCCTCCAGTGGCGGCAGAGGGCCCTTGGCGGGATCGCGTGCCGGGACGAGCTTGCCGGAGCGCGCCTTGAGCCACTCGGCCCAGTGCGGCCACCAGGAGCCGGGGGTCTCGACCGCGCCCTCCATCCACTGTTCGACCGAGGCCGGCAGGTCGGAATTGGTCCAGTGCTGGTACTTCTTGGCGACCGGGGCGTTGATCACGCCGGCGATGTGGCCGGAGCCCGCGAGGGTGAAGGTGACCGGCCCGCCGAACAGCTTGGCGCCGCGATAGACCGACCGCGCGGGCGCGATGTGGTCTTCCTTGGAGGACTGCACGTAGATCGGGGTCTTCACCTTGGCGAGGTCGAGCTTGACGTTGTCGAGGGTGAGTTCGCCCTTGGCCAGCGCGTTCTCCATGTAGAACTTGCGCAGGTAGAAGAGGTGCAGGGTCTTCGGCATCCGCGTCTGGTCGGAGTTCCAGAACAGGAGATCGAAGGGCTTGGGCTCCTTGCCCATCAGGTAGTTGTTCACGAAGAACGACCAGATCAGGTCGTTCGAGCGCAAGAGGTTGAAGGTGTCGGCCATGGACTGGCCGCGCAGGACGCCGCCCTCGGCGTCCATCTTCTGCTCCAGGTCGGCCAGCCAGTCGTCATTGGTGAAGATCAGGAGGTCACCGGCCTCCTCGAAGTCCTGCTGGGCCGCGAAGAAGGTCGCCGAACCGATCCGCTTGTCGCCGGTCTGCGCCATGTGGGCGAGGGTGGAGGAGAGCAGGGTGCCGCCAATGCAGTAGCCGACGGTGTTCACCGTCTCGACGCCGGCCTGCTTCATGGCCGCGGCGGTGCCCTCGTAGATGCCCTGGCGCATGTAGTCTTCGAAGGTCTTGGTCGCGAGGTGCTGGTCCGGGTTGACCCAGGAGGCGACGAAGACGGTGATGCCCTGGCTGGCGAGCCAGCGGATCATCGAGTTCTCGGGACGCAGGTCGAGGATGTAGAACTTGTTGATCCAGGGCGGGAAGATCACCAGCGGGATCTCGTGGACCTGCTCGGTCGAGGGCTCGAACTGCAGGAGCTGGATGATCTCGTTCTGGAAGACCACCTTGCCCGGCGCGGTGGCGACGTTCTCGCCGATCTTGAACATCTCGTAGTCGGTCTGGCTGATGGCCAGCTGACCGCCGCCGCGCGCCAGGTCGTCGGCGAAGTTCTGCATGCCCTTCATCAGGCTCTCGCCGCGGGTCTCCATGGCTTCGCGCAGGGCGGCGGGATTGGAGACCAGGAAGTTCGACGGCGAGAAGGCGTCGGTGAGCATCTTCATGAAGAACTCGACCCGGCGCTTGGTCATCGGCTCGACGTCCTCGACGTCGGCGACCAGGGCGTTCAGCCAGTTGGAGGTGACCAGGTAGGACTGCTTGATCACATCGAAGACGGGATTCTCCGACCAGTCGGGATCGGTGAAGCGCTTGTCGCCCTTGGCGGGGGCGACGACCGGCTCGACGGTCTCGCCGGCGGCTTTGCGGGCGGCGGACTGCCAGAGCTCCATGTAGCGCTGGAAGAGATCGGCCTGGGCGCGGACCAGCCGGTCGGGCTGGGAGGCGATGCGGCCCATCACGTCGGTCAGGGCCGGGGCGACGTGGAACGGGTCCGGGGTGAGCGCGGCCGGACGCTCGGCCTGGCGCAGCGCGGCCTCGGCGATCGCGCCCTGGGCCGTGAGCGCGGCGCGGGCGAGATTGGAGGAGAGCTTCTCGACGATCTCGCGCTGCTCGGCGGTGAGCTTGGGCGCGTCGAAGCCGGCCTTGGGCGGCGGCTCGGCGAAGCTCGCGGGCTCGGGAGCGGGCGGCGGCGGGGCGGCGCCTTCGGCCTTGGGCTGCTTTTCCGCCTTGGCGGCTTTGGCGGCCTTGTCCTTGGACTTCCCCTTGCCCGACTTGGCCTTCTTCGGCGTGGAAGCGTCCTGCACGCTCATGGCCCTCCGTCTCCCGATTGCGGCGGGTTTGGACGCCCGCGCTCTTTCGTCTAAGCCGATCATGGCATAAGACCGGGTGCTGTATGAACGCGCCGCATAGACTTTTCGTGATCGCCCGCCCGTCCGGGCGGATCGTCGGGACCCTTGCGGTGCTGGCCCTGGCCGGATGCGCGAGCAACCCGCTGGCGACCGCGCCGGTCAATCCGGCCTCGCCGGTCGCGGCCGAGGTGGCGCGGATCGGCCAGACCCCGGGCGAATTCCCGACTTTCGAGAAGATTCCGGCGTTTCCGAAGGACCAGCGTCCGCTGACGGCCTGGGCGCCTGTCTCTTATACACATCTGACGCTGCCGACGACTCCTTACGTGTAG
>CAMFHW010000109.1 GCA_945952175.1 uncultured Phenylobacterium sp.
AGCCCCCTCCGTCTCGTGGCTCCGCCACGATCCACCTCCCCCAACGGGGGAGGAACTGAGGTGGCGCGCCGCCGCAACCTCTGCCTATGCTCCGCCCCATTCATTCAAGCGATTGGGAGACGGCATATGGAACTGCGCAGATTGGGCGCGAGCGGCCTGAAGGTCAGCGCCATCGGGTTGGGCTGCAACAATTTCGGGATGCGGATCGACGAGGCCCAGACCCAGACGGTGGTCGACGCGGCGCTCGACCACGGGATCACCTTCTTCGACACCGCCGACGTCTATGGCGGGACCCAGTCGGAGGTCTTCCTGGGCAAGGCCCTGAAGGGCAAGCGCGACAAGGCGATCGTCGCCACCAAGTTCGCCATGGGCGAGGGCGCGGGCGGCTCGCGCCGCTATATCGTCAACGCCGTCGAGGCCAGCCTGAAGCGGCTGGATACCGACCGCATCGACCTCTACCAGATGCACCGGCCGGACCCCGAGGTCCCGATCGACGAGACCCTGCGCGCGCTCGACGACCTCGTGCGCGACGGCAAGGTGCTCTATCTGGGCAATTCCAACTATGCCGGCTGGCAGATCGCCGACGCCGACTGGGTGTCGAAGACTGAGGGCCTGGAACGGTTCGTGTCGGCCCAGAACAATTTCAGCCTGCTGGAGCGCAACGTCGAGCGCGAGGTGCTGCCGGCCTGCGAGCGGTTCGGCCTGGGCTTCCTGCCCTTCTTCCCGCTGGCCTCGGGCCTTCTGACCGGCAAGTACGCGCGCGGCGAGGCGCCTCCCGAGGGCACCCGCATGGCCGCCTGGGGCGCGCGGGCGCAGCAGGCGATGTCGGACAAGAACTTCGACAAGGTCGAGAAGCTGGAGGCCTGGGCGACCGACCACGGCCACACCCTCCTGGAGCTGGCCTTCGCCTGGATCCTGGCCCACCCGGTGGTGAGCTCGGTGATCGCCGGCGCCACCAAGGTCGAGCAGATCGCCGCCAACGCCAAGGGCGCCGACTGGAAGCTCACCGCCGACGAGGTGGCCGAGGTGACCAAGCTGGTGAGCTAGGGCGGGGATCGCCCCCTCACCTTACCTCTCCCCCTCGCGGGGGAGAGGAAGCGGCTCCGCCGCTTCGGCGAGGCCGAGCTTGGCATTCCTCTCCCCCGCGAAGGGGAGAGGGTAGTGTGAGGGGGAGCCCTACGGCTTCTTCACCGCCTGGACCTCGATCTCCACCAGCAGCTGCGGGGCTACGAGCGCCGCCACCTGGCTGGTGATGCGGGCGGGCTTGTTCGGCTGTTCGGCCGTGCCGAAGAACATCTTGTAGCCCTCCATCATGCCGGCGAAGTCCATCTTGCCCTCCTTCGCCGGGTCGCCGACCAGCAGGACGCGCATCATCACCACGTCGCCCATGGTCAGGCCCTCGGCCTTCAGGATGTCCTGGATCTGCGTGAGCACGCTGATCGTCTGGGCCTTGGTGTCGCCGAACACCGGCGGCGGCCCGGCGCTGGACGGCTGCGGCGTGATCCCGCTGACATAGACGGTGGTGTAGCCCGGGGGCACGACGACCGCCTTGGCGATGGGCGCGGTGGGCGCCCCCACATGCTTGACCTGGGCGGCCGCGGGCGCGGCGACGGCGAGGGCGAAAAGGGCGGCCAGGATCGGCAGTCGGCGCATGGAGGTCTCCCAGGAGGCTGCCGCGCGCGGGTTGCGCCGGCCGGGCTCTACAATCGGTCAAGGTGAAGGCGGGTCAAGCCGGGCGCCATGAGCCCCGCGATCGACGCCGCGCGGCAAGGCCGCCTGCCGCGCAAGGCGGCGCCGGGCGCCTGGAAACAGCGCGTTTGGCCACGAAACGGGCAGGTCTCGCCTAAATACTTCGCAAATATTCGTCGATCACGTTCAGTTTTCGACTCCTCATGGGAGTCATTTGTTTTCCAAATATTGGCCTTCTCGGCGCCGTGCGCACAAAAAGTGGGCGCGATTGATCCATATTCGACCCGCCGGCCGCGCCATCGGATTTCAATTCCTTACGATGTTGACACATGAAGGATTCGCCGAAACGTTCTTACTTGCATCATACGACGATTTCACAAATCGCCGCGCGATGCGCTGTGTCCAATCAAGACAAATATTCTCAAGTGGGGAAGCGAACGGGCCGGGCTCTCACAATAGTTGAGAGAGCGCTCAAGTATGCGAGTCCGGATTTGGACGATCGACACTCAATATAGAGAACGACGCGCCCCAGGCGCGCATATCGGCGCTTCTTTCGAAATCTATTCCCAAGCAACCGCGACGAATACGGATCGATCGCCCTCGCAGGCGACGACCCGCGTCCAGAGATTTCCGCCCGCCTGACCCGGTCGGCGCGGACTTGTGCGGCCGGTCGGGCCGCTTTCGAGAGGGGCAATAACAATGAACACAAGAACAAAACTGATCGCCGGCGTCTCCCTGGCCAGCCTGGTCAGCCTCGCGGCCCAGGCCGTGCAGGCCGCCGACGCGGCGGACGCCTCGTCCACGGTCGAGGAGGTGATCGTCACCGGCACCCGGCAGACGGGGCTGAAGGCGGTCGACAGTCCGGCGCCGATCCAGGTGGTCAATGTCGAGGCGCTGGCCTCGTCGGGTCAGACCGACCTGCGCCAGGGCCTCAGCAACGTGGTGCCGTCCTTCACCGCCCAGGCGTTCGGCGGCGACACGGCCAACCTGACGCTGTCGGCGCGCCTGCGGGGCCTCAGCCCCAACCACGCCCTGGTGCTGGTCAACGGCAAGCGCCGGCACGGCACGGCGAACCTGGCTGTCCTCGGCGGCCCGTTCCAGGGCGGCGCCTCGGCCGACCTGAACTTCATCCCGATGGCCTCGGTGGACCACATCGAAGTGCTGCTGGAAGGCGCCGCGGCCCAGTACGGCACCGACGCGATCGCCGGCGTCATCAACATCATCCAGCGCAAGCAGGATTCGGGCGGTTCGATCGTCGCCACGGGCGGCGAATATATCGACGGCGGCGGCAGGACCGGCGACCTGTCGGTCAACCTCGGCATCGCCCCGATCGAGAACGCCTATCTGAACCTGACGGCCGAGACCAAGTACCACGACTTCAGCTTCCGCGGGGACATCGACCCGCGCCTGCTGAACACGCCGTACAACGCCGCCTCCAGCTCGCACCTGGCCAACTATCCGGGCATCGCCACGGCGTCGGGCTATCCGTACCTGAACCGCATCGCAGGCGACGCCGAGTATCGGCTGACCACCGTCTCGTACAACGCCGGCTACTCGATCTCCGACACCCTGGACGCCTACAGCTTCGGCACCTGGGGCTACAAGAAGGGCCAGGCCTACGAGAACTACCGGGTGCCGAACCTGATCGTCGGCAAGAACGGCGTGAACCCGCGGCCCCAGGGCTTCAGCCCGAAGGAATCGATCACCGAATACGACTACCAGGTGACCGGCGGCCTGAGCGGCAAGGTCGGCGACTGGAACTTCGACCTTGCGACCACCTATGGCCGCGACTCCGACTCGGTGAACACCCTCGATAGCCAGAACCGCTCGCTCTACATCGACACCTCGACGACGACCTCGAGCGGCTTCTCGCCCACCGACTTCCACGCCGGCGACTTCATCGGCAGCCAGTGGTCGACCACCCTCGACATCACGCACGACTTCGATGTCGGCATGGCCTCGCCGCTCACCTTCGCGGCCGGCGTCGAGTACCGGAAGGACACGTTCGAGATCAAGGCGGGCGACCCGGCCTCGCGCTACAAGGAAGGCAGCCAGTCCTATCCCGGCTTCTCGCTGACCGACGCCGGCAGCCATGAGCGCAACAACAAGGCCATCTATATCGACCTGGCGGTGAAGCCGATCGAGGCTCTGCAGGTCGACGGCGCGGTGCGCTACGAGAAGTTCAGCGACTTCGGCGACACCACGGTGGCCAAGCTGACCGGCCGCTACGACTTCTCGCCGGCCTTCGCGGTCCGGGGCACGATCTCCAGCGGCTTCCGCGCGCCGACCCTGGCGGAAGAGTTCTACTCGGCCACCAATGTCTCGCCGACCTCGGCCTTCGTGCAGCTGCCGCCCAACTCGGCGGCCGCCAAGCTGGTGGGCGTCAACGGCCTGAAGCCCGAGAAGTCCGACAACTATTCGATCGGCTTCGTCGCCCACCCGATGGGCGGCCTCACCGCGACCCTCGACATCTACGAGATCAAGATCGAGGACCGCATCGTCGGCTCCGGCTCGCTGTTCGGCACGGGCGGGGCGATCAACTCGCCGGCGGTCCTGGCCGCGATCATCGCCAACGGCAACGTGCTCGATCCCACCGTCACCCAGACCGGGATCAACATCTTCACCAACGGCCTGAACACCCGCACCAAGGGCGCCGACTTCGTCGTCACCTACAGCACCGACTATGGCGCCTGGGGCCATGTCGACTGGTCGGCCACGGCCAACTACACCGACACCAAGGTCACCAAGATCGCGCCGCCGCCAGCCGCCCTGGCCGCCGGAATCTCGCTGTTCGACAAGACGGCGATCTCCAACCTGGAGGACACCGCGCCCAAGTACCGGATCACGGCCGGCGCGGTGTGGATCTGGGAAAAGCTCAGCGTGAACCTGAAGGAGTCGTTCTACGGCGAATCCTCGCGCTGGGATTCGCGGACCGGCGCGGTCTATTACAAGACCACGATCAAGCCGACGGCGATCACCGACTTGGACGTCAGCTACAAGGTCCTCGACTCGGTGAAGGTGACGGTGGGCGCGACCAATCTGTTCAACAAATACCCGAGCAAGATCAACGCGGCGCTGCGCCAGGACTACCTCCAGGCCAACAGCAACGCCTACGTCACCCAGTACCCCACCTTCTCGCCGTTCGGCATCAACGGCGGCTACTACTACGGCAAGATCGCCTGGACCTTCTGATCCGGCGAACATGGCCCGAGGAGACCGGAGCCGGGCGTCGCCGCCCGGCTCCCTTCATTTGGCGATGGATTTGCCCATCCGCTTCAGCGGCACCCGCACGCCGTTGAAGGCCACGCCGTCGAAGGGCTCGATCACCGCGTAGCCGCAGGCGCGGTAAAGCGGCTCGCCGGCCAGGGTCGCGGCCATCTCGCAGCGGCTGAAGCCTTCGGCCGCGGCAGCCGTTTCGCAGGCCGCGATGATCGCGCGTCCCACGCCCCGGCGGGCGAAGTCGGGGCTGGTGTACATGGCCCGCACCCGCGCCGCCTCCGTCGCGGGGTCGAGCAGGGCGGCGTCGCGGCCCGCCGAATGGTCGCCGCCGAACAGGGTCGCGCGCCGGCTCCAGCCGCCGCAGCCGGCGAGCGCGCCGTCCTCCTCGACCACGAAATAGGTCCGGTCGGCCACGAGCTGGGTGTCGAGCCCCATGATGTCCCGCGAGGCCTCGACCTGCTCCGGCGTCAGGAAATCCGTCTGCAGCTCGTCGATCGACCGCGCCATCAGGGCGCGCAGGGCGGGCAGGTCGGCCTCGGTGGCCAGGCGGATCGAGAGCGTCATGCCCCAGGTCTGCCGCCCCGCTGACCCCGAGGCAAGACCGCCCGCGCTGACGCGGGGTCCGACGAAACAGCTTGGCGGCTTGGCGCGGCGCGCGCGATAGCCTATGCCCGCGTTCATGGCAGGCGCCGGCGTATTCGACCTCTTCAAGTTGGGCGTTGGCCCTTCCAGCTCCCACACCATGGGCCCGATGACCGCCGCAGGGCGGTTCATCGACTGGCTGGACGCCCAGGGCGTCCGCGCGCCCGTCGCGCGGGTGGCCTGCGTCCTCTACGGCTCGCTCGCCCTGACCGGCCGCGGCCACGCCACCGACCGCGCGGTGATCCAGGGCCTGGCCGGCTTCCGGCCCGCCACCATCGATCCCGACGCCGCCGAGGCCGCGCTGGAACAGGTCCGCGCCTCGCAGCGCCTGAAGCTCGGCGGAACCGAACCCGAGATCGCCTTCGACGAGGCCGCCGACATCGTCTGGAAAGGCCGCGAGCGGAAGCCCGAGCACCCCAACGCCATGACCCTGCAGGCCTTCGACGCCGCGGGGACGCTGCTGGCGGAACGCACCTACTTCTCCGTGGGCGGCGGCTTCGTGCGCGACGAGGACGAGATCTCCGCCAACGCCGCGCCCGACCGCGCCCTGCCGGAGCCCTTCCCGTTCAGCTCCGGCGAGGAACTGCTGGCCCAGGCCGAGGCGGCGGGCCTGACGATCGCGCAGCTCATGCTCGCCAACGAAACCATGGTGCGCAGCGAGGCGGAGGTGTTCGAGGGCCTGGACGCCATCCACGCCGCCATGGAGGCCTGCATCGACCGCGGTCTGCGCCAGGACGGCTGCCTGCCGGGCGGGCTGAAGGTCCGCCGCCGCGCGCGCCAGATCCACACCGAGCTGACCGGCAAGGTCGAGCGCAACATCTCCGACCCGCTGGCCGCCCTCGACTGGGTGAACCTCTGGGCGTTGGCGGTCAACGAGGAAAACGCCGCCGGCGGCCGCGTGGTCACCGCCCCGACCAACGGCGCGGCGGGCCTGTTGCCCTCGGTGCTGCGCTATTACGACCGCTTCTATCGGGGCACGGCGGAGGGCCGGCGCACCTTCCTGCTCACCGCCGCCGCCATCGGCGCGCTCTACAAGAAGAACGCCTCGATCTCCGGCGCCGAGGTCGGCTGCCAGGGCGAGGTGGGCGTCGCCTGCTCGATGGCCGCCGCCGGCCTCACCGCCGCGCTCGGCGGAACCAACGCCCAGATCGAGAACGCCGCCGAGATCGCGATGGAGCACAATCTCGGCCTGACCTGCGACCCGATCGGCGGCCTGGTCCAGATCCCCTGCATCGAGCGCAACGCCATGGGGGCGGTGAAGGCCATCGACGCCTCGCGCCTGGCCCTGCTCGGCGACGGCCAGCATACGGTGAGCCTCGACAAGGTGATCGCCACCATGAAGCGCACCGGCGAGGACATGAGCGAGATCTACAAGGAGACCTCGCTGGGCGGCCTGGCGGTGAACGTCGTCGAGTGCTGAACGCGTTTCGGGGCTGACATCGAATAGCGGCTGACAAGTCCGCGCCCGCGGCGCCAAGTTGCGCGCCCATGAGCACCCTGCCGCCCCTGCCCGCCCAGCCCGCCGGAACGCCTTGGCCGACCGTGGCCTGGCCGACGGGCGACCTGCCCGCCACCCTCGACCGCCGCCGCTTCGGGGCGCACCTGGACAAGGGCTTCTCCGCCTTCGTGGAGACCCACGCCGTGGTGATCGTCCAGGGCGGGCGGCTGATCTACGAGCGCTACGGTCCCGACCACGGACCGGACAAGACCTGCATGTCCTGGTCGATGGCCAAGTCGATCACCCACGCCCTGGCCGGCATCCTGGTCGGCGACGGCCGGCTCGACGTGGAGGCGCCGGCCGACGTGCCGGAGTGGCGCGAGCCCGGCGATCCGCGCGGCGCGATCACGCTGGACCAGCTCCTGCGCATGTCCAGCGGCCTGGAATTCTCCGAGGTCTACGAGCCCGACAAGCCGTCGGACACCATCGCCATGATGTGGGGCGACGGGAAGGACGACGTCGCCCACTACGCCGCCGACAAGCCGCTGGCCCACGAGCCCGACTGCTTCTGGTCCTATTCCTCGGGCACGACCAATATCGTCGCCCGCGCGCTGGCCCGCGCAATCGACGCCTATGGGCCGGACTTCCACGCCTTCATGCGCGAGCGCCTGTTCGCGCCGCTGGGCATGGCGAGCCCGATCCCCAAGTTCGACCTGGCCGGGACCTTCATCGGCTCGTCCTTCTGCTTCTGCACCGCCCGCGATTTCGCGCGCTTCGGCCTGCTCTATCTGCGCGACGGGGTGTGGGAGGGTCGCCAGCTCCTGCCCGACACCTGGGCCGACTACGCCCGCATCCCGACCTGGCAGCAGGAGGGCGTCACCGAGGGCCGCTATGGCGCCCACTGGTGGCTCGACCTCGCCGGCCCCGGCACCTTCTCGGCCAACGGCCACGAGGGCCAGTTCATCGTCCTGGTCCCCGAACTCGACCTGATCGTGGTCCGCAACGGCAAGACGCCGACCGAGCTGAAGGACGAGCTCAAGGCCTGGGTCGCGGAGACGGTCGGCCTGTTCCGCTGAAGCTTCGAACCACGAACCACACGAATTGGGCGGGACGCCCTGTTCCGCTCGTCCAGGCGAATGCCGGGACGAGCGGAACAGGGCTGCTAGCCACGTCGTGCGGATTGGTGTGGGTTCGTGGCGACCTAGTCCGGATCGCCCTTCAGAACCACGTCGCGATACTGCAGCGCCACGGCCGCCGGCAGGCCCGACCAACCCTGCAGCAGGGAGCCACGGCCCCAGGGCGGCGCGAAATACTCGACCGCGCCCAGCCAGCCGTTGGCCAGGCACATCTCCCACCAGCGGGTCAGCGGATAGCGCCAGCCGTTCAGCCCCCGGCGCAGGCGCTCGCCGGCATAGACCCCGTCCAGCCAGGGCCAGTCCGAGCCGTTGTGATAGCGCAGCGGGAAGGCGGTCTTGGAGCGCAGGTCGCCGCGCCGCGAATAGGGCGGCCAGGCGCACATCATGCCCCAGTCGCCATGACCCTGGCCGTTGTTGTGCCGGGTCTCCAGCCGCGCGCGCACCCGCTCCAGCACGGCCAGCGCCTCGGCCTTCGGCACCGCGTCGTGGCGCAGCAGGGTCAGGCTGTCGAGGGTGAGGTGGTCTTCGACGATCGCTTCGTCGGGATCCATATAGTCCGGATAGGCGCCCTCGCCCCGCCGCAGCCCGTTGGCCACCGCGGCCCGCGCCTCGTCCGCCGTCGCCCGGGCCCGCGCCGCCAGCTCGGGGTCCTGGGCCGCGCCGAGCTCGGCGATGGCGTCGAGCGCCCCGACCCAGAGGCCGACGTCATAGGCGACCCAGCCGCCGCGATAGACGTTGTCGGCCCAGTCGCGGTCGTGGCGCGGCTTCACCGGCAGGCCGCCGACCGACAGACCGACATAGCGCTCATAGATCGCCCGCACGAACGGCCAGTTCCGGTCCACCGGCTCGACATCGCCCGTGGCGCGCACGTAGTCGCCCAGCGTCAGGACGAAGAACAGCGGGCTGTCGAAGTGGTCGCTCCACCAGTCGGCGCGGTGCTTGTGGATCCAGTCGAAGCCGAACACCGTGGTGCGCAGGGTCTCCCAGGCATGGGCCTGCTCGGGGCCGGACACGATCACGCCCGAGGGCGCCTCCCCGTCCGGCTGCACGCCCGCGGCCAGCAGGTCGATCTGGGCGTGGACCACCGCCGGGGCGGCGGTCAGCAGCAGCTGCAGGGTCCAGTAGCCGTCGCGGTAATAGGTGCGCGCCGGCGTGGAATAGGCCAGCCCCGCCGCCAGGCCGTCGAAGCGGCCGCGCTCGTCGCGCCGCACGGCCGAGAGGGCCGCGTGCGCGCCCTGCATCACCATCGAGCGCATCACCGGATCGGCCTCCGGCAGCATGTCGCAACGGGCGGCGTAATGCTCGGCCTCGGTGACGATGGCCTCGACCGACAGGCCCAGGCCCCGCTCGGCCTCGTCGCGCTCGGCGCCCAGGGCGATCAGCAGGTCGTCGCCGCGCTGTTCGAAGATCGCCACACCCCAGGGCAACTCGTAGCGCCGCCGCGCTCCGTCCTTCGCGACCCGGGTGCGGGGATGCTCGGTGCGATCCCACGAGGCGCACTTTCGGGCCGGGGCGAAGCTGCGGAACCGGGCCCCGCGCAGCAGCAGGACCGGATCGGACTGGGCCGCATAGACCGCGCCCTCGCGGCCGACCATCAGGTTCGGGGCCGCGACATAGGGGCCGGCGAGCGGGGACACCTGGGCTCGGCCCAGGGCGCCGGCGCCCCACAGCGACAGCTCGATCTCGCCGTCGGGATCGAACACGGCCTGCAACCGCGGGGCCATGATCGGCAGGCGGACCGGCCGGACGGCGTCCACCCGCCCGTCGGCGCGCGCGGAGAGCGGCGCGGTCCTCAAGAGCTGATGTCCCTCGGCAGCCATCGACGAACCAACGGTCTAGTTGGCGCCGACGTTCCCGGGAAGCCTCAGTCCGGCGTGCGGGCCCGGGTCGAGACCGGCGCCTCGGGATCGGCCGGCTTCGGCGCCGGCGCGGCCGCGACAGGCGCGGGCGACGCGGCGACGGCGGGCTGGGGCGCGGCCGGCGCGGGTATGGCG
>CAMFHW010000110.1 GCA_945952175.1 uncultured Phenylobacterium sp.
ACACGTAAGGAGTCGTCGGCAGCGTCAGATGTGTATAAGAGACAGGACCACGCCCTTGGCGGTGCCCGGCCGTTGGCGCACCAGGACGAGCCCCCCCACCGAGGTCCAGCGGCCGTTGCGCATGTTCGCCAGGGCCTGGGCCGGCACGGCGCCGGCCTTGATCAGGTCGTCGCGGAAGAAGCTGCAGGGGTGGGCCTTCAGCGACAGCCGCGTGGTGCGATAGTCCTCGGCGACCTGCAAGGGCTGGCTCATCAGCGGCAGCTCGACCTGCACCTCCTTCAGGCTCTGGCGCGCCATCAGCGGCGCCTGGACCGGCTCGGCGACGGTCCCGGCCAGGCCCTTCACCGCCCAGAGCGCGTCGCGGCGCGAGATCCCCAGGCCGGCGAAGGCGTCGGCCTCGGCCAGCAGCTCCAGGCTGCGGTTCGACAATGCCCGGGCGAAATCGGCCACCGTGCGCGCGCCGGCGGCCCGCGCCTTTTCCAGCGCCCTGGCCTCGGCCTCCTTGAACCCCTTGATCTGGCGCAGGCCCAGGCGCACGGCGCGCAGCCTCTGGCCGTCCAGCGGCTCCAGGGTGCAGTCCCAGTCGCTGGCCAGCACGTCCGGCGGGCGCACCTCCACCCCATGCTCGCGGGCGTCGCGCACCAACTGGGCCGGCTGGTAGAAGCCCATGGGCTGGCTGTTGATCAGCGACGCGCAGAAGGCGTCCGGCCAGTGCCTCTTCACCCAGGCCGAGGCGTAGACCAGCAGGGCGAAACTGATCGCATGGCTCTCGGGGAAGCCGTAGGAGCCGAAGCCTTTGATCTGGTGGAAGCAGCGCTCGGCGAAGGCCGGGTCGTAGCCGCGGCACACCATGCCGTCGATGAACTTGCGGCCGTAGTCGCCGACATTGCCCATGTGGCGGAAGGTGGCCATGGCGCGGCGCAGGCCGTCGGCGTCGTCGTCGCTGAACTTGGCCGCCTCGATGGCGACCCGCATGGCCTGTTCCTGGAACAGGGGGACGCCCATGGTCTTGCCCAGCACCTGGACGAGTTCGTTTTCGTCACCGTGCTCGGGTGCGGGCTTGGGATAGTCCACGGGTTCGATCCCGTCGCGCCGCTTCAGGTAGGGATGGACCATGTCGCCCTGGATCGGGCCGGGGCGGACGATCGCCACCTCGATCACCAGGTCGTAGAACTTGCGGGGCTTCAGCCTGGGCAGCATCGACATCTGCGCCCGGCTCTCCACCTGGAACACACCCACGGAATCGGCCTTGCAGAGCATGTCGTAGACGGACGAATCCTCCTGCGGGATGTCGGCGATGTCGCGGATCAGCTTGTCATTGTGCATCTCCGGGATCATCTCGAAGCTCTTGCGCAGCGCCGTCAGCATGCCCAGCGCCAGCACGTCGACCTTCATCAGGCCGAGCGCGTCGATGTCGTCCTTGTCCCACTCGATGAAGGTGCGGTCCTCCATGGCCGCGTTGCCGATCGGCACGGTCTCGTCCAGCCGCCGCTTTGTCAGCACATAGCCGCCCACGTGCTGCGACAGGTGGCGGGGGAAGGCCAGGAGCTGGCTGGCCAGGGCGGTGGCCCGGCGAATCTCCGGGTTCTTCGGGTCCAGCCCCACCTGGGCGATGTGCTCGTCGGGGCTGATGTCGCCCCAGCTGCCCCAGACCGTGCCGGCCAGGGCGGCGGTCACGTCCTCGGTCAGGCCGAGCGCCTTGCCCACCTGGCGGATCGCCATGCGCGGGCGGTAGTGGATCACGGTGGCGACGATGGCCGCCCGGTCGCGGCTGTAGCGCTGGTAGACGTACTGCATCACCTCCTCGCGCCGCTCGTGCTCGAAGTCGACGTCGATGTCCGGTGGCTCGCCACGCTTTTCGGAGATGAAGCGCGAGAACAGCAGGTCCTGGTCCTCCTTGGTCGGATCGACCGCCGTGACCCCCAGGCAGTAGCAGACGCAGGAATTGGCCGCCGAGCCGCGCCCTTGGCAGAGGATGTCCTGGTCGCGCGCCCACTGGACGATGTCGTGCACGGTCAAGAAGTAGTTGGCGAAGCCGAGCTTCTTGATCAGCCGCAGTTCCTTGAGCAGCAGCCCATGGACCTTCTTCGGCACCCCGCCCGGATAGCGTCGCCCGGCGCCTTCGAAGCTCAGATTGACCAGGTGCTGGATGGCGGTGAGCCCCGGCGGCACCGGTTCGTTGGGGTACTCGTAGTGAAGTTGTTCAAGGTCGAACGAAATTCGATCGGCGATCTCGACGCTGCGCGCCACGGCCCCGGGAAAGCGCTTGAACAGGCGCTCCATCTCCTCCGGCGGCTTCAGGTGGCGCTCGGCGTTGGCCAGCAGCCTGAGCCCCGCCTCCTGGATGGTGCAGGTCTCGCGGATGCAGGTCAGCACGTCCTGCAGCGCCCGCCGCTCGGGGCCGTGATAGAGCACGTCGTTGGTGGCGACCAAGGGCGCGCCGCAAGCCTGGGCCAAGCCCGCCAGTCTCGACAGCCGGTGCAAATCCCGCGCGCCATAACCCCGCGAGGCGGCCAGCCAGATCGAGCCGCGCAGCGCAGCGGCGATCGTCCCGAGCTGGGTCTCGAAGGCATCGTCCAGGCGCTCCGGCGGGACCACCAGGCAGAGCTGGCCGTCCGCATGCTGCAGGAAATCCTCCCAATACAGCTCGCACCCGCCCTTCTCGGCCCGTCGCTGGCCCACGGTCAGCAGCCGCGTGAGCCGGCCATAGGCCTCGCGATCGGAGGGGTAGCAAAGCAGGCTGGGCGTGCCGTCGGCGAAGTCCAGCCGGCAGCCGGTCAGGGCGCGGATCGTCAGCCCTTGTTCCCGGGCGTCCTTCATCGCTCGCCAGGCGCGGACGACCCCGGCCAGGCTGTTGCGGTCGCAGATCCCCACGGCCTCGATTCCCAGGGCCACCGCCGTCGCCACCAGCTCATGCGGATGCGACGCCCCGCGCAGGAACGAGAAATTGGTCGCGGCCTGGAGCTCGGCGTAGCGGGTCATCCGAACAGTCCGTGCAGGAACCAGCGCGGCGTCTCGCCGGGCGCGTAGAGTCCCTCGCGATAGACCCAGAACCTCTGTCCCTCCTGGTCCTCGACCCGGTAGTAGTCGCGCACGGCGTCGGTGCGGACCTCGCCGATCTCCTTGCGCCACCACTCGTCGCCGATCCGCTCGGGCCCCTCGGCGTGGCGGACGCGGCGCAGGCGCTTGCGCCATTCGAACTGGCGGGGCGGGTCGTCGGGCGTGAGCGCGACCACAGCCTCCAGCGGCTCGGGCCGGCGGAACAGGCGCAGCGGACGAGGGATGTCGGTGGGCCAGTCGGCCGCTTCCGGAGCGGGGTCGAGCGGTCGGGCGGCGCGCGCCGACTGCTCGGGGATGTGGCTCTCCACCGGCACGGCGCGCCAGACGCGGTCCTCGCCCAGGCGGTTGGCCAGCCGGTCGACCAGCGGAGCCAGCCCGTCCTCCAGACCGCCGTCCAGCAAGGCGTCGAGCCGCACCTGCCGGCCGGTCACCGGCTCCACGCCCTCGGCGGCCAGGGTCACCACCTCGATCCCGAAGCCGGGGTCGACCGTCTCCAGCTTCGGCGCGAACAGCTTGGCGATGCGGGCCGGATCCCGCGCCGCCAGGGCCAGGCCGATCCTCAGGGGGTGAGCCTTGCCGTCCAGGCGGTGGAAGGCGAGATCGAAGCGCCGCGCCCCCTGGCCCTCGCGTTCCAGCCGTTCGCAGAGCTTGGCGGCGACGTCGAAGCTCACCCGCTGCAGGTCCTCCAGCGCGCTGATCGGCTCGGCGAAGGCCAGGCGCGCGAACCAGGGATTGGCCGGGCGGCGGAAGCTGAGCGCCTCCTGGGCCCGACCCAGCGCCTGGTCGATCCGCATCAGGGTCTCGGCGCCGAACCGGCGGGCCAGGGGCGCACGCGGCAGGGCCAGCACCTGGTCCAGGCGGCGCAGGCCCAGACGCTCGATCTGAGCGGCGGCGTCCGGCGAGAGGCGCAGGGCCGAGGGCCGCAATCGCGCCAGGGCGGCGGCGGCTTCGCCGGGCGGCACGACGCCGATCGTCTCCGCGCCCTGGTGGGCCACGGCCCAGGCGGCGGCGGCCGTGTCGGCGATGGCGATGCGGAAGGGCAGGCCGTTCCGCGCCAGGCGGGCGCGCAGGTCCTCGGCCAACTCCGCCTCGCTGCCCCACAGGTGGGCCACCCCGGTCACGTCCAGGAACAGGCCATCCGGCGGATCGAGGGCCACGGCCGGCGAGAAGCGCACGCACCAGTCGGCCAGTTCAACGAGCGCCGCGGCGTCCGCTTCCGGCTCGGCCTCGGCGGTGACGAGGCCCGGGCACAGGGCCGCAGCGTCTGTCGCCTTCTGGCCGACGAACAGGCCCGCCCGTCGGCCGGCCGCGTCGACCGCGCAGACCACGCGCACGCCGCGTTCCGAGGCGATCAGGGCGAAGGGGCTAGCCTGCGAGGCGGAGGGGTCGCGCCGGCGCCAGTTCGCGATCGCCCAGTTCGGCGACCAGGCGCAGAGGATACGTCCCATCTTCTTCCCCATCGCTATAGGCGCCGGAGGCTTCCATCAGCCAGGCGGCGGGCCGCCCGCCGCGACAGCGGTCGAGCCAGGCCGTCCAGCGCGGCGCGCCCAGGCCGAACTCGTCCGGCGGCGGGGCGCTGGGCGCCGCAGCGATCCGCCAGCGGGTGGCGGCGGCCGAGCCGGTCAGGGCCTTCGAGGGCCCGCCGCCATAGGGCCGGCGGCGGATGACGAAGCCGGTGGCGCCACGCTTCTCGCAGGCGAGCTGCAGCCGTCGTCCGGCGGTCAGGTCCACGGCCTCCACCTCGGCGAACACCGCGCTGACCCCCACCGTGGCGAGCGCGTCCTCGGCCACGGCCAGGGCTTCGGCCTCGTCGCGGGCGCAGACCTGGATCAGCCGTTCCGCCGGGAAGCCCAGCCCCGCCAGGCCCGGGGCGAACAGGTCGTCGCGGCGCAGGATCCACACCGCCTCGCCGCGCCGGGCGAGCGGGGAAGCCAGCAGGGCGGCGAAGGCGGCGGGGGCGGCGGCGGTCTCGGCCTCCAGGCCCTCGCCGGCGAATTCATGCCACTGGCCGAGCGGCAGGCCGCCGTTCAGGAAGGCCCCATCCAGCCGCGGATCGCCCAGCGGCATCGACTCGGAGTCCGCCCGTCCGCCCGCCTCGAGGGCGGCGATCTTCGCCTTGAGGGTCGCCAGGCGACCTTCGCGAAAACCGGACATGGCGCTCGTTCCTTTGTTCGCATTTTGTTCTAATACCGGCTACGGCAGAGTCAATCGACTCCAGGTGGAACGGCTCGCGCCCTTGACCACCCGCCGGCTTGGGGGTCTCGTTCGCCCACAATTCGGGCCGCTCGGATTTCAAGGCCACTGCATAGGGGGAAGACCATGAAGTTCGTCACGCTCGCCGCGGCCCTCAGCCTCGCCGCCTGCGCCCCGGCCCTGGCCGATCCCGCCAGGCTCAAGGTCGAGGGCGGAACCGTCGTCGGCACGGAGGCCAACGGCGTCGCCACCTATCGTGACATCCCCTTCGCCGCCCCACCGGTCGGGGCGCTGCGCTGGTCGTCGCCGGCCGCCGTGGTCCCCTGGAGCGGTGAGCGAGACGCCAGCAAGAACGGCCCCTCCTGTCCCCAGCCGATGAACCCTGACGGCTCGCCCAATGGCGGCGGCGCCAACGGGCCGACCAGCGAGGACTGCCTCCAGCTCAACGTCTTCGCGCCGACCAAGGCGAAGGGCGCGCCGGTCATGGTCTGGATCCATGGCGGCTCCCACCTGGTGGGCGCGGGCTGGGTCTATGACGGGACCAATTTCGCCCGCGACGGGGTGATCCTGGTCTCCATCAACTACCGCCTCGGCCCGCTCGGCTATTTCGCCCATCCCGCCCTCGACAAGGCGGTCAATGGCCCCGTCGGCAACTACGGCCTGATGGACCAGATCGCGGCCCTGAAGTGGGTCCAGCGCAACATCGCCGCCTTCGGGGGCGATCCGAAGAACGTCACCGTCTTCGGCGAGAGCGCCGGCGGCATGAGCACGCTGGCCCTGCTGGCCACGCCTTCGTCCAAGGGCCTCTACGAGAAGGCCATCGTCGAGTCCGGCGGCGGCTGGTTCCCGGCGGTGAACCTCGCCCAGGCCGAGGCCATCGGCGTCACGGCGGCCGGCAAGCTCGACCTGAAGGATCCCACCGCCGACCAGCTCCGCGCGGTCCCCGCCGACGACCTGATCGCCAAACTCAGGGACGGGACCTACGGCCCCTTCACCGACGGCAAGCTGATGACCGAGAGCGCCAGCCAGGCCTTCGCCGCCGGTCGCGCCATCGACGTGCCCCTGATCATCGGCTCCAATTCCGGCGAGGACTCGCTGATGGGCCGCTGGCGGCCGGAATATGCCGCCCGCATCCCGCCGCTCGCCAAGCTGGTCTACAAGGACGAGGCGGCGGTCAGCGACGAGGCGGTCGGCCGCGCCCTGTTCACCGACCGTTACATGGGCGGTCCGGCCCGCTGGATCGCCGCCCAGGCCTCGGGCGGCCAACCGGCCTGGCTCTATCACTTCTCCTATGTCGGCGGCCGCTTCCGTCCGATGATGAAGACCGCCTTCCACGCGGCCGAGATCCAGTACGTGTTCGAATACTGGGGCCGCCGCACGCCGATGAGCGTGGTGACCGACGAGGACAAGGCCATGGCGAGCCTGATGCATTCCTGCTGGGTCGCCTTCGCCAAGACCAGCCAGCCCGGCTGCGCCTCCGGCCCAGCCTGGCCCGCCTATGACGCCAAGAGCGATCAGCTCATGGAGTTCGGCTCGCCCAGCGGCGTGCGGACCAACTTCCGCAAGTCCAAGCTCGACGCCATGCAATCGGTGGCGCTGCCGGAACTGGGACTGAAGTCGAAGTAGCTGCCTGTAGGAGGCGGCGAACTGATCGCCGTCTCCCGACGTTTCCGCTCCGAACAAGGAGCTCGTCCATGGCTACGCGTCCCACCTGGCAGGGCTATCTGCGCCTGTCGCTCGTGAGCTGCCCCGTGGGGCTCTACACCGCCACCTCTCGGACGGGCGAGGTGCACTTCAACATGTTGCACAAGGACACCCACAACCGCATCCGAATGGTTCCCACGGACCCCGAGCTCGGGCCGGTCGAGCGCAGCGACATCGTCAAGGGCTTCGAGATCGAGAAGGACCACTATGTCGTGGTCACCGAGGACGAGATCGACAACGTCCGCCTGGAAACCACGCGCACGATCGACATCGAGCGCTTCGTCGACGAGGCCGATATCGATCGGCTCTACTGGGACGATCCCTACTATCTGGCGCCCGACGGCGACATGGCGGTCGAGGCCTTCGCGGTGATCCGCGAAGCCATGGACAGGGCCGGTAAGATCGCGCTGGCCCGCGTGGTCATGCACCAGCGCGAGCGGCTCCTGGCGCTGGAGCCGCGCGGCAAGGGCATACTGGTCTACACCCTGCGCACCCACGACGAGGTGCGCGACCCCAAGGAGGTGTTCGGCCACATCCCCTCGGCGCGGCCCGACGCCGCCATGCTGGAGATCGCCTCGAAGATCATCGACCAGCTCGAAGGCCCATTCGATCCGGACGAATTCACCGACCGCTACGAGGACGCGCTGCGCGCCCTGATCAAGGAGAAGCAGAAGGCGCATGGCCGCAAGGTCACCGCGCCGGAGCCCAGGGAGGCCGAGGTCATCGACCTGATGGAGGCCCTCAAGCGCAGCCTCGGCGAGGCCGCCGGTTCGCGCCGCAAGCCCGCCGCCCGCAAGCCGGAGCCGCACAAGCGCAAGCCTGCGCCGAGGCGGAAGAAGGCGTCCTAGCCGAGCGCCTTGATCGCGTCCTTCAGCGGCCGTTCGCCATCGCAATAGTCCTTCCAAGCGTCGGTCTTCTTCAGCAGGCCGGGCACGGTGCGGATCGTGTAGCGGGCCGGGTCGAGGCCGGCCTTCACCTGGCTCCAGGCCAGGGGCATGGACACGGTCGCCCCCTCTCGCGCTCGCGGCGACAGCGGCGCCACCGCCGTCGAGAGCCGGTCATTGCGCAGATAGTCGAGGAAGATCCGGCCCGTGCGCAGCTTCTTGGCCATGTTGACCACGTAGCGGTCGGGCTCGTCCGCGGCCATGATCTGGCAGACCTTCTGGGCGAAGGCCTTGGCGGCGGGCCAGTCCAGCTTCTTGTCCATCTTCAGCGGCGTGACGACATGCAGGCCCTTGCCGCCGGTGGTCTTGCAGAAGGCGACCAGGCCCAGGGCTTCGAGCCGCGCCCGAACCTCCTTCGCCGCGACGACCACCGTATCGAAGTCGACCTCCGGGCCGGGGTCCAGATCGAAGACGAGGCGGCCGGGGATTTCCGGCTCGTCCGGCTGGCAGTTCCAGGGATGCAGTTCGACGGCCCCGCTCTGGGCCAGCGCCGCCAGGGCCTCGGTCCGGTCGACCTGCAGGTAGGGCGCGTGGTCGCCGGCGACCTTCACCTGGTTCAGCAGGCTCGACGTCCCCTTGCCGGCATGGCGCTGGAAGAACCGCTCGCCGGCGATCCCGTCCGGCACGCGGATGATCGAGCAGGGCCGGCCCTGGATGTGCGGCAGCATCCATTCGCCCACCGCCTCGAAATATTGCGCCAGCTCCAGCTTGGTCACCGGCGCCGCGTCGTCGGCCGAGCGCGGCCACAACGCCTTGTCGGGTTTGGAGATCACCACGCCCATCACCACCGAATGAGCCGGCGCCGAGCGGGTCGTCGCGGCGCTGGCCGGCTTCGGCTCGGCGAGCTCGACGGCGGCCGGCGTCTCAGCCTCGACCTCCTCGGCGGGCTTGTCGGCGCGCAGGCCCTTGAACGCCGCCTGGCGCACATTGCCGTCGCCGGTGAAGCCCGCGAACTCGATCTCGGCCACCAGCTCCGGCTTCGCCCAATGCAGGTTGGCCGAATGGCGCGGCCTGGTCGGGCCGGTGAAGGGGTTCTTGTCGCTCTCCAGCGCTTGCAACTGCGGCAGCACGCGGCGCACGACGTCGCGGCCGAAGCCGGTTCCGACCCGGCCGACAGGCGCCAGCTTGCCGTCCTTGTTCACGCCGACCAGCAGCGAGCGCAGCTGGCCCGCCTCGCCGATCCAGCCCCCGATCACCACTTCGTGGCCCGCGCGGCACTTGGCCTTGGTCCAGGTCTCGCTGCGGCCGGAACGGTAGGGCGCGTCCAGTCGCTTCGACACGATCCCCTCCAGCGACATGCGGCAGGCCGAGGACAGCACCGCGTCGCCCGAGGTCTCGAAGTGGTCGACATAGCGCAGGCGCTCGTGCGGCGCCCTGGCCAGCAGGGCCTTCAGCGCCGCCTTGCGTTCGGCCAGGGGCAGGGGCCGCAGGTCGGCGCCGTTCTTGGCCAGCAGGTCGAAGGCGAAATAGACCAGGTCGCCGGTGTCGCCGTCCGACAGCGCCGCCTGCAGGGCCGGGAAGTCCGGCGCGCCGTTGTGGTCGAGCGCCACGGCTTCGCCGTCGAGGATAGTCCCATCCGGCAGGCCGGAGGCCGCCTTGGCGATCTCACGGAACTTGTCGGTCCAGTCCAGGCCCTTGCGCGTGCGGATGACCGCCTGGCCGTCGTCGACGCGGATCTGCAGCCGGTAGCCGTCGAACTTCACCTCATGCGCCCAGCCCGCTCCACCAGGCGGCCGGTCCACCGACTGGCAGAGCTGCGGGGCGATGAAATCCGGCGCGGCCTTGGCGCCTTTGGGTTTGCTGGTCCAGACGTCGTCGGCGGGCGCGGCCTTCACCGCCTTGTTCATGAACGGTTTGGGCTTTCGGCCCTTGCCCTCCGCGATCGCCGCCATCTCGCGGCCCGAGGCGACGGAGCTGTCGTTCTCCTCCAGCAGGGCGTCGTCGTCGCCCTCGCGAGCATAGGCGTCGTGGTGCTTGATCAGCAGCCAATTGGTCCGCTTGCCGCGCTCGCGATCGTTCTTCATCCGTACAAGAACAAATCCGCCATGCAGGCGCTCGCCCTCCAGCACGATCTTGAGGTCGCCCTTCCTCAGGCCCTCGTGCGCGTCGGTCCCGGGCTCCGGCGCCCAATAGCCGCGGTCCCACAGCATCAC
>CAMFHW010000111.1 GCA_945952175.1 uncultured Phenylobacterium sp.
CCCAAACCCTCTCCCGCAAGCGGGAGAGGGCTTTTTTGTGCGCCCTCTACGCGTCCATGCTGCGCAGCACGGTGAGCACCGCCTCGCCGTAGCGCTGCAGCTTGCCTTCGCCGACGCCGCTGACGGCGGCAAGCTGCGAAAGGCCGCCGGGCTTCCTGGCGGCGATCTCGGCCAGGGTCCGGTCGTGGAAGATCACATAGGGCGGCAGGTGCTGGCGGTGGGCCTCGTCGCGGCGCCAGGCGCGCAGCGCCTCGAACAGCGCCTGGTCGTGCGGCGCCACAACCATCGCCTCGCGGCCGGCGCGCGCCTTGCGGCCCCGGGCCTTGGGCGCATCGTGCGCCTCCAGCGGCTGGCGCAGAGAGACCTGGCGGTCGCCGCGATAGACGGCGCGCACCTGCTCGACATCGCCCAGCCCGATCAGCGGGCGGCCGTCATTGGGGTCTTCCTTCAGGAGGCCGTCGAACAGGAGCTGGTCGATCAGATCGCGCCAGCCGGCGGCGCTGAACTCCTGGCCCACCCCGAAGGTCGACAGCCCCGCCTCGAAGGCCGAGGGCTCCTTGGTCTTGCCCAGCAGGTGGTCGACCAGCCGCCCGCGGCCGAAGCGGCCGTTCATCCGGTGCGCGGCCGACAGCGCCTTCTGGGCCGGCAGGGTTGCGTCGACCGTCGCAACTGTCCCCAGGCACAGGTCGCACTGGCCGCAGCGGTCCACGCCCTCCTCGCCGAAATAGCGGCGCACCGCCGCCGCGCGGCAGGCCGTCCCGTCCAGCATGGCGTAGAGCTGGCGCACCTTGCGCCCCTGCACCGCCTTCACCTCGGCGTCGACCTCGCGCCCGTCGATGCGGCGATAGGCCCAGGCCATGTCCGCCGAGCCATAGAGGGTGATGCCCTCGGCCGGGTCGCCGTCGCGTCCGGCGCGGCCGATCTCCTGCCAATAGGCCTCGATCGAGGCCGGCGGGTCGGCATGGATCACGAAGCGGACGTCCGGCTTGTCGACCCCCATGCCGAAGGCGATGGTCGCCACCATCACGGCGGCGTCGGCTTCCAGGAAGTCCTCCAGACGCTGGGCGCGCAGGCCCTTCTCCAGGCCCGCGTGATAGGCGAGCGCCGGCACGCCCGCCTCGCGAAGGGCCTCGGCCAGCTTCTCGGTGCCGTCGCGCGAGCCGGCATAGACCACGCCCGACCGGTCTGGCCTCGCCTGGACCAGCTCCACCACCCGCTTGTGGCCGGCGCCGCGCTTGCGCTCGGCGCTCAGCGCCAGTTCGGGCCGCGCGAAGCTGGCGACGAATTCGGGAGCGTCCTTCAGGCGCAGCTCGGCGCGGATGTCCTCGCGGGTCCGGTCGTCGGCCGTGGCCGTCACGGCCAGGCGCGGCACGTCGGGGAAGATCTCCGCCAGCCGCCCCAGCATCCGGTATTCCGGGCGGAAATCGTGGCCCCACTGGCTGACGCAGTGGGCCTCGTCGATGGCGATCAGAGACAGGGGCGTGCGCGACAACCGCTCCAGCATGGCCGGCTGCATCAGGCCCTCGGGCGATATGTAGAGCAGGTCGAGTTCGCCGGCCTCGATCTTCTCCCAGGTCTGGGCCCGCTCCCACGCCTCGCCGGTGGAGTCCAGCCGCGCCGCCGCCACGCCCGATTGCTGCAGCCCCGCCACCTGGTCGGCCATCAGGGCGATCAGTGGCGAAACCACCAGGCCCAGGCCTTTCCGCATCATGGCGGGGATCTGGTAGCAGACGCTCTTGCCGCCGCCGGTCGGCAGCACCGCCAGGGCCGAGCGACCGGCCAGCACCTGCGCGATCACCTCCGCCTGCCGGCCCCGGAAATCGGCATGTCCGAAGGTGCGGCGCAGGATCTCCCGCGCCTCGTCGAGCGGGGAGGCGGCCATGGCCGCTATATGGCGTGCGTCGAGTCCGTGGCGAAGAGACAAATGGGCGCGGCCGTCGCTTTGCTGCGCAGCATGGGCCGCGACGCCGGTGTCCCCCTCACCCTACCCTCTCCCCCTAGGGAGAGAGCAATGGTTCCGATTTCGAGACCTTGGCGCGGCCCCGCCGAACGGCCGCGGGCCTTACCTCTCCCGCTCGCGGGAGAGGTAAGGCGAGGGTTCTTTGCTGCACATAATGCTGCGCAGCATTCTCCGATCAGTTCACCGCATCCATCCGACTGATCACCCGCTTCTGCGCCCAGTGCGAGCCCATGCGGTTGGTGAAATGCGCCGGCCGGTCGGTCAGCACCTCGGTCTCCAGCCACAGCCGCTTCAGGTGGCGGATCTTCCCCACCGCGCGGTCGTCCTCGTAGGGCGTCCGCCCATGCAGGACGTGGTAGTTGTTGATGAACTGCATGTCGCCGGGCTGGAAATCCATCTGCACGGCGAAGGCGCCGCCCTCGGCCTGGTCGTGCATCCAGCTGAGCGCCTCGCGCGCCTTGTCGGTCAGGCGCGGGGCGTCGGCGTGGCGCTGGGAGGCCAGCACATAGGGGGTGATCAGGCGGATGAAGAGCCGCCCGCCCTGCTCGGTGAAGATCGGCATCAGATACCAGCCCGGCCGCCCGGGCGCCTGCTCGCCGCGATAGTCGAAGGGTTGCGGCTTGTAGAGCTCGGCCGCCAGGTCCGGCCGCTCGCGCACCAGCTTGTTGTGCAGGCTCACCGAATTGCACACCGCCGACAGCCCGCCGGACACCCCGGTCTGCAGGCAGAGGAGGCCCACCAGGTCCGAGCCGTCGCAATGGTAGTCCAGGCCGACCAGCCCGATCTCGTTGCCGCGTGCGGTGGGATCGCCCGGAGCCTTGCCGTGGTCGGTCACGTCGCCCAACAGGTGGCCCTTGGCGTTCTGGGCCCACGGCTTGCCCAGGTGCGCCCCGATCCCCCAATAGGCCAGGCACATCTCGTCATTGGTCCAGCGCTCGCGCGGCAGGCCGCGGATGCGCACGAAGCCGCGCCCGTCCATCAGCTCGCGCTCGATCTCCGAAAGGCGTGGGCCGAGGGTCGGCAGGGGGAAATCGGCCTTGCCGATGTCCAGGAAATCCTCGGACTTGGCGCGCGCCGTGGCGATCGCGGCTTCCAGTTCGGCGATTTCGTCCGTAGACAGACGTTCTGTCCACTGGCCGGCGTCGGCCACGTCCTGCGCGGTCCATTCGCAGCCGGTTTCGAGCACTTGCGGGGTCATGTCGCGTCCTCCCTCACTCGGCCGCCAGGGCGGCGGGGGCGGCCTGGGCGCCGCGCAGCAATTTTCCGGGCAGGGCGCCGGTCGGCTCCCCGTCGCGATAGGTCACCTGGCCGGCGACGATCGTCGCCACATAGCCGTTGGCCTTCTGGATCAGCCTGCGCCCGCCCGACGGCAGGTCATAGGCCACCCGCGGCGCCTCCAACGACAGGGCCTCGTAGTCGATGACGTTCAGGTCGGCGCGGTAGCCGGGCGCGATCAGGCCGCGGTCGAACAGGCCCACGGCCTGGGCGGTGTCGCGGGTCTGCATCCGCACCATCTCCTCCAGGGCGAGCTTCGGGCCCCGCGTGCGGTCACGCGTCCAGTGGGTGATATTCGAAGTCGGGAAGCTGCCGTCGCAGATCATCCCCACATGCGCCCCGCCGTCCGACAGGCCCGGCACGGTGTCGCGATGGGTCAGCATGGCGAAGCTGGGGTCGAGCGAGCCCTCGGCATAGTTCAGGAGCGGCATGTAGAGCATGCCGCGCCCGCCGCCGGCCATCATGTGCTCCAGCGCCAGTTCGTCCGGCGTGATCCCGCGCGCCTCGGCGAGCTTCGCGACCGTCCGATCCGGCGTCTGCTCATAGTCCGGCGTCTCGCCCATCAGGAACATGGTCGCCCAATTGCGCGACAGCCCGCTGGCCGGCGACGCCTCCGTGGCCTGGGCGAGCAAGGCGGCGCGGAAGGCCGGGTCCGCCAGCCGCGCCTGCCGCTCGGCGAACGGCGCCTTGGCGACCTCGCGCCAGGCCGGGGTATGGCTGAACGGATTGACCGTCAGCTCGAAGCCCAGCAGCACGCCCACCGGCCGACCCGCCACCTGGGCCTTCATCGGCAGGCCGGCCTGCGTCGCCTCGGTCAGGGCCGCCAGCATGGCCTTGTAGCCCTGCGGCCCGCGCGGGCTCTGCACCAGGCTGAAGCTCAGCGGCCGGCCGGAGGCCTCGACGATCCGCCGCAGCATGGCGAACTCTTCCCGCGGCTCGACGAAGTCCGACACCACCTGCAGCACGCCCTTGCCCGCGGCGGCCAGGCCCCGGGCGATGCCGGTCAGCTCGTCCTCGCCAGCGGTCAGGGTCGGTGTCGGCTGGCCGTCCGAGGTGCGGTGGTTCAGCGTTCGCGAGGTCGAGAAGCCGAGCGCGCCGGCCTCCACCGCCTTCTGCGCGATCGCCGCCATGGCCGCGATGTCGGCCTCCGTCGCCGGCTCGCGATTGGCCCCGCGCTCGCCCATCACGAACACCCGCAGCGCCGCGTGCGGAAGCTGGGTCCCGATGTCGACGTCGAAGCTGCGCCCGTCCAGCGCGTCCAGATAGTCCGGGAAGCTCTCCCAGTTCCACGGCAGGCCCTCGGCCAGCACCGGGAAGGGGATGTCCTCGACCCCTTCCATCAGCCGGATCAGCCGCTCGTGATCGTCGGGCCGGCAGGGGGCGAAGCCCACCCCGCAATTGCCCATCACCACCGTGGTCACCCCGTGCCAGGCCGAGGGCTGCATGCGGCTGTCCCAGGTCGCCTGGCCGTCATAGTGGGTGTGGATGTCGACGAAGCCCGGGGTCACCACCTGGCCGGTCGCATCGATCTCCTCGACGCTCGCGCCCGCCACTTGGCCCACCTGGACGATGCGGCCGTCCTTGATCGCGATGTCGGCGTCGAAGGCCGGTCCGCCGGTTCCATCGACCACCCGCCCATGGCGGATCACCAGGTCGAACGGGGCCATCTCAATCCTGGCCATGGCGGTCTCCCGAATGCGTTCTTATCTATTCCTGCGATTAGCCGCCCGTTGGGCGGGTCCGGTCAAGCGCCGCAGCGCCGGCCGACAGGCCCTTCGGACACACGCGCAAGCCGAAAACGTCGCCGATGCGACCGAAAGCTTAACCGTGCCGAGCTAGGCTGTAGCGGAAGATGGGTCAGGAGGACCCGGGATATGGCGCTGAGACTTTTCCTGGCTGCGATGGCGCTCGCGGCGATCGCGGTGGGCCTGCTCCTCCCCGTCCCGGGCGAGGAAAACCAGCCCACCTCCCAGCTCGCCGGCTACGAGGTCGGCCGCAGCTGAAGACGGCCTGCGGCCGAAACCACGAAAAACACGAAAAGCACGAACGAGTCAGCAGCGCCCCGCGCGCAGCGCGATCCTTCCGCCCCGAAGTGCGCCAAGCCAGGCGCCGGTTCGTGTGGGTTCGTGTGGTTCGTGGTTCAAATCCTTCGAGCCAATCGGCGGCCACGACGCTTCAAGACCAGGAACCACGAACCACACGAACCCACACGAACGCGGGGCCCCCTGACAGGCCTTGGACCGGGTGACGGCGCTCCGCGCGCCTCGATCTTCGCGTGCCGTCCGTGGTTCGTCTCGCCAAGTGCGGCCTTGTCGCCGAAGGTTCGTGTTTTTCGTGTTTTTCGTGGTTCCCTTATTCGAGCCGCCGCCGGCCGCGCGTAACCTCGCCGGCGTGAGTCGGACCTTCTACGAGTTCTTCGCCGGTGGCGGCATGGCGCGGCTGGGCCTGGGGTCCGGCTGGGCTTGCGCGTTCGCCAACGACTTCGACCCGGCCAAGGCCGCCACCTATCGCGCCAATTTCGCCGACGCCGCGGCGCACTTCCGCGAGGGCGATGTCTGGAAGCTCGACCCCGCCGACCTGCCGGGCCGCGCCGACCTCGCCTGGGCCTCCTCGCCCTGCCAGGACTTCAGCCTCGCCGGCGCGCGGGCCGGCCTGGCCGGCGGCCGCTCCTCGGCCTTCTTCGGCTTCTGGCGTCTCGTGGAAGCGCTGGACGATCAGGGTCGCGCGCCCCGCACCGTCGTCATCGAGAACGTCTCCGGCCTGCTCACCTCGCACGGCGGGGCCGACTTCACCGCGCTCTGCCGGGCGCTCGCCACGCGCGGCTACCGCTTCGGGGCGCTGGAGGTCGACGCGGCGCGGTTCACGCCCCAGTCGCGGCCGCGGGTCTTCGTCATCGCCACCCGCGAGCCGGTTCCCGCCGGGCTGATCGGCGACAGCCCCTTCCGCACCAGAGCGGTCCAGGAGGCGAGGGCCCGGCTGCCGGCCGATCTCGCCGCGCTCTGGATCGACTGGCGCGGCGCGGCGCCCGCGATCCGCAACACCGACCTCGCCAGCCTGCTGGAGCCGGACGACGCCGTCGCCTGGCACGATCCGGGGCGCACCGCCGCCCTGCTCGCCCTGATGGGACCGCTGCACCGCGCCCGTGTCGAGGCGCTGCGCGCGTCCGGCGCCCGGGCGGTCGGCGCCGTCTTCCGCCGCATGCGCGTCGAGGGCGGCCGCAAGGTCCAGCGGGCCGAGGCGCGGTTCGACGGCCTGGCCGGCTGCCTGCGCACGCCGCGCGGCGGGTCCTCCCGCCAGACCCTGGTGGTGGTCGAGGCCGGCGAGGTGCGCACCCGCCTGCTCAGCCCGCGCGAGGGCGCACGCCTCATGGGCCTGCCCGACACCTACCGCCTGCCGCGCGCCGCCACCTCGGCCCTCCACGTGGTCGGCGACGGGGTCGTGGTCCCCGCCGTGGCCTGGCTCGCGGCACAGATTCTCGAGCCCCTGCTCGACCATTCGGCGACCACCCTGGCCGCGGAATAGAAAAGCTTCGGGCGTCCGGCCCAGAAAGCGCCTTCCAAATCGCGCCCGCCGTCCTAAGTTCGCGGCAAATCCCGTGTCCAGGACGCCGCCATGCCCGACTCCCCCGCCTCTTCCGCCTATGACGCCGCCGCCTACAAGCGCGCCGGCCGCGGGAAGGTCTTCGCCTCCATCCTCGACACCATCGGCGACACGCCCCTGGTCGGCCTGCCCAACCTGACCAAGGCCCTGAAGCCGAAGGGTGAGGTGCTGGCCAAGCTCGAGTTCTTCAACCCGATCGCCTCGGTGAAGGACCGCATCGGCGTCTCCCTGATCGAGAGCCTGGAGGCCGAGGGTCACCTGAAACCGGGCGCCACCATCGTCGAGCCGACCAGCGGCAACACGGGAATCGCGCTCGCCTTCGTCGCCGCCGCCAAGGGCTACAAGCTGATCCTCTGCATGCCCGAAAGCATGTCGATGGAGCGGCGCAAGATGCTGCTGATCCTCGGCGCCAAGCTGGAGCTGACGCCCGCCGAGCGCGGCATGGCCGGCGCCGTCGCCCGCGCCAAGGAGCTGGTCGAGGCCATTCCGGGCGCGGTCATGCCCCAGCAGTTCGACAACGCCGCCAATCCGCTGATCCACCGGGTCTCGACCGCCGAGGAAATCTGGAACGACACCGATGGCCGCGTGGACGCGGTGGTCTCCGGCGTCGGCACCGGCGGCACCATCACCGGCATCGGCCAAGTGCTGAAGGCCCGCAAGCCCTCGGTGCGCATGGTGGCGGTGGAGCCGGAGAGCTCGCCGGTGCTGAGCGGCGGCGCGCCCGCCCCGCACAAGATCCAGGGCATCGGCGCGGGCTTCGTGCCCTCGATCCTCGACCGTGGCGTGATCGACGAGATCATCCAGGTCTCCAACGACGACAGCTTCGCCATGGCCCGCCGCGTGGCCAAGGAGGAGGGGATCCCGGTCGGCATCTCCTCGGGCGCCGCGCTCACCGCCGCCTTCGATCTCGCCAGCCGTGACGAGATGACCGGCAAGGTGATCGTCGCCATCATCCCGAGCTTCGCCGAGCGCTACCTGTCGACGGCCCTGTTCGACGGTCTCTGAGCTTGATGCCCTCGCCCACGCTTGCGGGGGCGAGGGCATCGCGCCGTTCACGCGAAGATCGGCCGCCTCCAGGCGCCGCGCAGCCATAGCTCCGCCAGGATCAGGTTGGGGACCCAGCTGATCCAGGCGGTGGCGACATAGCTGTCGTTGAACGAGAGACCGGTCATCGGCAGCAGGGGCAGGTAGAGCCGTAGCGTCACGGCCGCGAAGGTCATGGCGAAGGAGCGGATCATCCAGACCCTGTGCTCGGCGAACCGGCCGGCCATCGCCGCACGCCAGCCCTGGATGTTGGCCCAGGCCCAGCAGAGGGCCAGCAGTCCGAAGCCCACCCCCGCCACCGGCCCCGCCGTCGAGCCGAAGGCCATGACGAAGCCGCCGCTGGCGCCCACCAGGCAGCCGACCACATAGGTCCGTCCGGTCCATCGGTGGACCTTCGGCCATTTCGCCCGCAGGCCGGAGAGGAACTGGAACGGGCCCAGCAGCAGGGCCGTCGCTGCGCCGGTCACATGGACCAGCAGCCAGGGCTTCGCGAACAGGTTGGCCAGCACCCCTGGCGACAGCGGGCCGACGCCGGGCAGGTAGCGATAGGAGAAGATGGCCACGGCCACGCTCAGCAGGGCGGCCAGGCCCCAGCCGCTTCGGTTCAGGATCGTGCTCATCGGGGCTCCGAGATCTGGTTCGGCCTCCGGATCGCCGAGCCGGGGCCGTGGCGCTAGCGAAGCCCCGCGAACGGCGCCAATTCTGCGCGGACGGCGCCGATGATGAAGCTCCCCACCCTTTCCCCCGCCTGGCGGCGCGCCGGCGCCGACGCCGCGCTGCTGCTCGTGCTGGGCCTGTTCATGGGCGCGGTGGGCCCGTTCGGCGCGGCCTTGATGCAGGCGCCTCAGCGCTACGCCTATTGGGTGGCCAACATCGTCGGCGGCGGACTGATCGGCGTTCTGATCGACGAAACCCTCGGCCGACGGGTGCGTGGCTTCGCCGGCCGCGTGGCCGTGACCAGCCTGGTCATGACCCCGCCGGTCGCCGTCTATGTCCAGGCGGTGGCGCGGATGATGTTCGGGCCCCAGCGGCTGCCGCACTGGCCGACCTTCCTGTGGCAGGTGCTGGTGATCAGCGTCCTGGTCATGGCCGTCCGCGCCCTGGTCTGGCGCGCGCCGCGCCGGGTGGTCGAAACGCGCACCGTCATCGCCGCGCCCGCGCCGGAGGCCGAGGCCGCCTTCCGTGCGCACCTGTCGGCCAGGCGCCGCGCGGCGCGGCTGATCGCCATCGAGGCCCACGACCACTATCTGCGCGTCCACACCGACGCCGGGGTCGAGCTGGTCACCCTGCGCTTCGCCGACGCCATGGCCGAGTTGGCGGGCGCGCACGGCTTCCAGGTCCACCGCTCCTGGTGGGTCGCCGCCGACGCCATCGAGGCGGTCCGCTGGCGGCGCGGCTCGGGCGAGGCCCGCCTGGTCGGCGAGGTCACCGCGCCCGTCAGCCGCACGCATGCGCCGGCGCTCAAGGCCGCGGGATGGTTCTGACCCCATGAGCGACGTCTATCCGCCCGAGAAACGCTCCGCCGTCATGCGGCGGGTCAAGGCCAAGGACACCTCGCCGGAGCTGAAGGTGCGCAAGGCGCTCACCGCGCTGGGCGCCCGCTACCGCCTGCATCGCAAGGACCTGCCGGGCTCACCCGACATCGTCCTGCCCGGCCGCCGCCTCGCGCTCTTCGTCCACGGCTGTTTCTGGCACGGCCACGACTGCGCCCGCGGCGCCCGGGTGCCCAAGGCCAACCGCGACTACTGGGTCGCCAAGGTCGACCGCAACCGCGCCCGCGACGCCCGCACCCGCGAAGCACTCGCCGCCGCCGGCTGGCGCGTCGAGACGATCTGGGAGTGCGACCTGAAGGACGCCGCCGCGCTCCGGGCGCGGCTGCGCGCCCTGCTCGCCTAGGCTGAAAGCCCAGTCAACCGCTTGAAATCACCTATCTCGACGTCATGGCCGGGCTTGTCCCGGCCACCCATGATCTCCGCGATCGGGGATCTGCCTGGGCCTTGGACGCGTATGGGTCGCCGGCACAGGGCCGGCGATGACGTCCAGAAAGAGAGGCGCCGGCTCGTGATCGAGGCGCTGCTCGCCTAGGGTCAGGACTCATAACCACCAGCTGACGATGGCTGCGATGCAGATTGC
>CAMFHW010000112.1 GCA_945952175.1 uncultured Phenylobacterium sp.
CACCTGCTCCATCTCCTTGATCGGGCCGTGGCTGCGAAGGAAGGCGGCGACGAAGACCTGGTCCTCGGCCGAAAGACGGGCGAGCTGCGGCAGCTCGAACGCGCCCTCGATGGCGATGTCGGTCTCAATCATCCGCACACGCTCGACGACGAAGCCCTTGCCCTGGGTCAGCTCGCTGAGCGCCTGCCAGTCCTGTGTCTTTCTATGAGCCAAGAGCCACCTGAGAATTGATTTATTCAATTTGTAGATCAACTTTTTTAATTTCACAAGCCCGAGGCTTGAGAAATCACCGCCGCCGGCTTGCGCGGAGGCCGGCAAGGGCCATGATCGGGGCGCGGAGCACGCAGGGGAGAATGGGATGGACGGCAGGGCGAAGCTGCTGGTCGCGGGCGCGATCTTGGGTCTGGCGGCGGGCGGAGCCGCCATCGCGAAGGATCCGCCGAAACCGGCGCCGGCCGCGGCCAACGGCTATCTCGGGACCGCGGCGCCCGACACCTACAGAATCCTGCCGCCGGCGCCCGTGGCCGGCACGATCCGCTACCAGGCCGACCGCTCCGCCTTCCTGGCGACGCGGTCGATGAAGGACGGGCCGCGCTGGGCGCTCGCCCAGCAGGACGACAAGGCCCAGGACTATATGAAGGACCTGTCCTGCGCGATCGGGGTCGAACTCACCCCGCAGAACGCGCCCAAGACCATGGCCATGCTGGTGAAGATGCGGCCGGACATCGGCTACGCCACCAACCACCCGAAGGACATCTATCAGCGCAAGCGGCCCTACCAGATCGACGAGGGGCCCATCTGCATCGAGAAGTCCGAGGCCCTGGGCAAGAGCCCCGACTATCCGTCAGGCCACGTGACCTTCTCCTGGACCGTGGGGCTGGTGATGGCGGAACTGGTCCCCGACCGGTCGACCGAGATCCTGGTGCGCGCCCGGGCCTTCGGCGAGAGCCGCATGATCTGCGGCGTGCACAATATGAGCGCCGTCGAGAGTGGGCGGACCAACGCCTCCGCCCTGGTGGCCGGGCTGCATGGTTCGGCCGATTTCCGCAAGGATATGGATGCGGCCCGGGTCGAGGTCGCCAAGGCGCGGGCGGCGGGCCCCGCGCCCGATCCGGCGGCCTGCGCGGCTGAGGCGCAACTCACCAAAGACTCGCCTTATAACTGAGAATTCGACGAACAAGCTCAATTTGGAGTAGCGCGCGCTGGCGACCTGTGTCGAACTGCCGACATAGTCACCCAAATTGGGTGCCTGTGTGCCTTGGGGGTTTTGGGGTTTGTCGGTTCGGTCGCTCACATGGGGTGTGAGTCGGCGCGATGTGCGCACGTCTGAACGGGTTCTCGAGGGGCTGACCCTCAGCCCGAACGAAGAGCGCTACGTGCTGACTGAGGCCATGGCCTCGGAGATGTATGGCAATCCGCTGGTCATTCGTATCGGCGGAGACCTGGATCGCGACCGTTTCGAGCGGGCGCTGCGGGCGGCCTGCGACCGCCACGAGAACCGCCGCGCCGGCTATGAGCCGTCGGGCGACGGGCGATTTACGCGCTATGTCGAATCCTACGCCACGGTGACCGTCGAACGGCGCGAGATGCCGGGCGCCGACGACGAGGCGGTGCGCGACGCCATCGAGGCCTGGTTCTTCCACAAGGCGGGCTTCACGCCCGCGACCCTGCACCGCTACCTGCTGATCCGGCTCGCGCCCGACGACCACGTCTTCGCCTATTTCCTGCATCACGCGACGACCGATGCGACGGTCACCCGCGCCTTCATCGCCGAGGTGTTCGAGCACTATGCCGGCGTGACCGAGTTCGAGCCGGAGACGCCCTATAGCGAGGTCTGGAACTGGGATTGGCTGGCCTCAGACGCCTATCGCAAGGCGGAGGCCTTCTGGGCCGCCCAGCTCGACGGCGCCCAGGACATCGCGGGCCTGCCGGAGGATCGCAACGCCGCGCCCCAGGCGACGCCCGCCCGGCCGGTGCGCCTGCGCCTCGGGCCGCAGGTGGTGGACGCCATCAAGCGGGCCTCGGTGGAGATCGGGGTCTCGGACTTCACCTATGTCTACGCCGCCTGCCTGGTGCTGCTGACGCGCCTCACCGGCCGGCCCAAGGTGTTCAGCACCTTCCAGAGCGCCGGCCGTCGGGCGATCCCCAAGGCCGAGACCGCGTTCGGGGTGTTCAGCAACGGCCTGATCCTGGCGACGCCGGTGGACGAGGCCGAATCGCTGGCGAACCTCGCCCGGCGGTTGCGGGGCGAGATCCGCGCGGCGCTGGAGCACGAGCTCTTCCCCTATCACCACGCCATCCGGCGGACCGGCGTCGCACCGCACTTCGGGATCAACTGGTTCCCCGCGCTGGAGACCTTCGAGTGTCCCGGCCTGAAGATCACGCGGCCGGACATGTCCTATGGCCGCTACGACCACGACCTGAACCTGAGGTTCATCCGCGAGGACGACACCGGCGAGATCGACCTGATCATCTTCTATCGCGCCGAGGCGTTCGCCCGGACGCGGGTCGAGGCGATCGCGGACCAGATCGAGGTGCTGCTGACCGCCTTCGCGGCCGATGTCGACGCGCCGATCGAAGGTTTCCGTTCCGTCGACCTGGCGCCGGCCGGCCTGCTGCCCGACCCCACCGAGCCCTTGGCCCATGGCGGGGACGAACTGATCCACGCGCGTTTCCTGGCGCGGGCCCAGGAAACGCCCGATGCGGTGGCGATCGTCTCGCCGCAGGGGACGCTCGCCTATGCCGAGGTCGAGAGCCGCGCGCGCAGCCTGGCGCTGAAGCTTCGGGCCCAGGGCGTCAGGCCGGGCGATCGGGTGGCCATACTGGCTGGGCGCGGCGCGGACCTGGTCTGCAGCCTGCTCGCCGTGGCCCGCCTGGGCGGGGTCTTCGTGGTGCTGGACGCGGAACATCCGCCGGCCCGGCTGGCTTCGCTGCTGCGGCTCAGCGCGCCGCGCATGCTGATGACGGCGGGCGGAACAGGGCTGGCCGAGATCGCCCACGGCCTGGCGGACGGCGTGACGCTGTTCGATCCGCAGGGCGAGGAGGCCACCGACGCGGATGGCCTGGACGCCGGCTCGCCCGACGCGCCGGCCTATCTGCTGTTCACCTCGGGCAGCACGGGCGAGCCCAAGTGCGTGGCGGCCTCGCACCGGCCGCTGGCCCATTTCGTCGACTGGCAGGCCAGGACCTTCGGCCTGACGGCGCGCGACCGCTTCACCCAACTCTCCGGCCTGGCGCACGATCCCCTGCTGCGGGACGTCTTCACCCCGCTGTCGTTGGGTGCGACCCTGCTGATCCCCGAGGCCGGCGCGATCGCCGAGCCGGGCAAGCTGGCGCCCTGGCTGCGCGAGAGTGGCGCGACGGTGACCCACCTGACGCCGGCCATTGGCCAGGTCCTGGTCGCGGGCGCCTCGAAGGTGCGGGCCCTGCCGGACCTGCGACTGATGTTCTGGGGCGGCGACCTGTTGCCGCCCGGGCGGGTGGAGGAGGCCGCGCGGCTCGCGCCAAACGCCCGCCACGTCAACTTCTACGGCTGCACCGAGACGCCGCAGGCGGCCGGCTGGTTCGAGTGGGACGGCGAGGCGACGCGGCGCGCGGTGCCGGTCGGCCGCGGCGCGGACGGCTTCCAGCTGCTGGTGGTCGGCCCCGACCGGCGGCCGGTCGGCGTGGGCGAGGTCGGCGAGATCGCCGTTCGGTCGCCCTATCTCAGCCTGGGCTATCTGCGGGATGGCGCGATCGTCCCGAACGCCGAGCGCGACGCCGACGGGACGGCGACCTATCTCACCGGCGACCGGGGGCTCTACCTGCCGGACGGCGCCGTGCTGGCGCTCGGCCGCGCGGACGATCAGGTCAAGGTGCGGGGCCACCGCGTGGACCTCTCCGAGGTTTCCGCGGCCCTGCTGGCCTGTCCTGGCGTGCAGGCGGCCGCGGTGCTTCCGGTCGGAGAGGGCGAGGGTGTGCGCCTGGCGGGCTTCGTGGTCGCGACCGGCCTGGGCGAGGCCGAGCTGCGGGCCGCCATGGCCGCGCGACTGCCGGGCCACATGCAGCCGGCGACGCTGCGCCTGCTCGACCGCCTGCCGCTGACGCCCAACGGCAAGATCGACCGCGCGGCCCTCCTCGCGCCTGGCGGCGACGCCGCGCGTCCGGCCGAACCGGCGAAGAAGCCGGCCGGGCGGGTCAACGAGACCGAGCGCGCCCTGATGGACGCCTGGGCCTCGATCCTGGGCTCCGGGGGGATTCGGCGCGACGCCTCCTTCTCCGGTCTGGGCGGAGACAGCCTCAGCTACGTGCAGGCCTATCTGGCCACCGAGGAAGTGATCGGCGAGGCGCCCGTCGGCTGGCACCATATGAGCATCGCCGAGCTGGCGGCCCTCAAGCGCAAGCGCGCGAGCGCCTGGAGCGTGATCGACACGCCCTTGCTGGTGCGGGCGCTGAGCATCTGCATGGTGGTGTCGGGCCACTTCCACCTGACCCATTTCGCCTTCACGCCGCATGGCGGGGCGACCGGCTCGCTGCTGATCATCTCCGGCTTCATGTTCGGCAGCCTGACCCTGCCCCAGGCCTTCAAGCAGGCCTCGTCCCTGCCGATCCTGCGCTCGATCTGGAGCCTGTTCGTGCCGACGGCGCTGTTCAGCGCCCTCATCGTGCTGGTCCGCTCGATGGGGAGCCATGGGGTGGAGCCCTACGTCTACACCTTCAGCGCCGACTTCACCGACTTCTCGGTCATGGAGCGGGACGGATGGGTGGGGGACGACTATCTCTGGTACGTCCATTGCCTGCTGCACATCCTGCTGATGCTCGCCGTGGCGGTGACGCTTCTGGGCTCCGCCAAGCTGTTCGAGATGGGCCGGCGGCGGTTCCTGTGGGGACTCTTCGCGATCGCCTGCGCCGCACGCTTCGTCCTGCCCGTGTTCTGGGACAGCCGCTTCCTGGGCGGGCTGTACAACGACCGCAGCCTGGAGACCGTGTTGCCGACCACCCACCTGGCGACGGTGGTGCTGGGCGCCCTGATCGCCGCCTCGCCGACCCGGACGCAGAAGCTGCAACTGATCCCGGTGGTGGCCGCCTATTCGGTCGCGACCAGCTACTTCTTCGGCCTGGGCCCGGCGCTCTACCTGCTGGCCGGAGGGCTCCTGGTCCTGGCCGTTCCGCGCATCAGCGTGCCGCGCGCGCTCAGTCCGGTGATCTTCGCCCTCGCCGGCGCGTCCCTGTGGATCTATCTCAGCCACATGATGCTGCGCGACGCGATGGGGAAGGTGGGGCTCGACGGGACGCCGCTGGCGAACTTCGCCATCGCCCTGGTGGTCGGCGTCGGCCTGTGGTCCGGCTGGTCGATGATCGTCGGCTGGCTGGCCCGCCGCCGACCCCTGATCCTCCAGGCGGACGCGGCGGCCTGAGGCGCCGGCCGGCGGTCAAATCAGGGCTTTGGATGAAAAGCCTTCGCTGCTAGGTCCAAGCGCGTGCCGTGATCACGCGAGGGAGAGGATCTGTCAGATGGCCGCGCCGGAATACACCAAGGTCGCTCTGAAGCCTTTCGTGGACAGGGGCATGGCGGTCGTCGGCGACCACTCCTACGGCGCGCCGCTCCTTCGCTATCCGAGCCCGGGCTACAAGTTCATCTGCGGAAAGTACTGCTCGATCGCCGACCGTGTGCAGATCTTCCTCGGCGGCTACCACCGGCCGGACTGGGTGAGCATGTACCCGTTCCCCGCCTTCCCGCACTGGCCGGAGGCCCAGGGCATCAAGGACTTCGCAGTGGGCAAGGGTGACGTGGTGGTCGGGCACGACGTCTGGCTGGGCAGCCATTCGACCATCATGTCCGGCGTGCGGATCGGCAACGGCGCCGTGGTCTCGGCGCAGGCCAGCGTGGCGGCCGACGTGCCGCCCTACGCCATCGTGGCGGGCAATCCGGCGCGGGTCGTGAAATACCGGTTCGAGGAGCACCTGATCGCGGCGCTGGAGGACATCGCCTGGTGGCACTGGCCGGAGGACAAGGTGCGCCGATTCATCCCGCAACTCCTCAGCGGCGACATCCAGGGCTTCGTCGCCATGCACCGGACGACCTTCCCGGTCTAGATCCCGGCGTACCACTCGTAGCCACGGTCCTCCCAGAACCCGCCCTTGCCGCGTCCGAACGGGGCGAGGTCGGCGACCGCCTCGATGCGCGAGATGTACTTGGCCTGCTTGTAGCCGAGCTGCCGTTCCACCCGCAGCCGCACCGGCGCGCCATGGCCCACCGGCAGGGGCTGGCCGTTCATCTCGTAGGCCAGGATGGTCTGCGGATGGTGGGCGTCCACGAGGTCGATGCTCTCATAATACTTGCCCGCCTTCGGATCCTCGGGATCGAGGGTGTCGAAGCAGTGGAAGACGATGTAGCGCGCCTCGCGCTTCACCCCGGCGCGATCGAGCAGGGGCGACAGCCGCGCGCCCCGCCACTTGGCGATCGACGACCAGCCCTCGACGCAGTCGTGGCGGGTGATCTGGGTGCGCGAGGCCTGGGCGCGCAGGTCGACGAGCGACAGCGCCAGCGGCCGCTCGACCAAGCCGTCGACCACCAGCCGGTAGTCCTTGAAGCCGCCCAGCAGGTGAGTGCGATAGTCGGCGTCGCCGGGACTGATCGAGCCATTGGCCCGGAAGTCCTTGGAGATGTCGGCCTCGGCGAACTCGCGCGCCAGCGCCATGCGGTCGATCAGGGCGCGCTGGGTTCGCCGCGTCAGGCCCTCGGCGCTCTGCAGCACCTGCTGGACCTTGGGGTCGTCATTGATCTTGTCACAGGCCGCGGCCCACAGGCCCCCAGCGCTGGCGGCCATGGCCTTCAGCCAGCCGCGGCGGTTGGCGTCGGCGCTCATCGGGCGTCTCCCTCGACCTCGATGGCGTACTTGCCGGTGACCATCGAGCGGATGTTGTTGAAGACGCCGGAGACCAGGACCATCACCACGTGGACCACGACGAAGGCCACCACCAGAGAGGCGCAGATGAAGTGGATCGTCCGCGCCGACTGCCGTCCGCCGAACAGGTGGACCAGCCAGGGCTGCCAGGCGTCGACGGCCGGCGACATGGTGAGGCCGGTCAGGACCATCAGCGGCAGCAGGACGAAGATCACGCCCAGATAGGCGCCCTTCTGCAGGGCGTTGTAACGCCGGGCCTCCTCGCCCTTGGGAAAGCGCAGGCGGGCGTGATCCAGGATCTCGCGCCACAGGTGCTTCGGCGAGAGCTGGTCGCGGGGCGGCAGCAGGTCGTGTCGCACATGGCCGCCGATGAGATTGAAGGCCAGGTAGACCAGGCCGTTCAGCACGAACAGCCAGGCGAAGAAGAAGTGCCAGTGTCGCCCGTCGACCAGGGCGCGGTAGCTCGGGATGGTCGCCCAGGCGGGAAAGCCGCGCGCGACCTCCTGGCCGGCCTTGCCCGAGGCGCCGAACAGGCCGGTCGTATCGAGGCTGAAGGGGCCGATCTGGGTCACGCCGCGATAGGCGTCGCCCTGCTCCACGGCGGTCATGGACAGCCAGGGCTGGGCGAAGGTCGCCTTCTGGCCCCAATAGAGCGCCGGGTGGGCGTTGAAGATCTGCAGGCCGCTCATCAGCAGCAGCGTGATGGCCGCGAGGTTGATCCAGTGGGTCAGGCGGGTGACCGCCGAATGCCGCTGGACCAGCACCTTCTTTCGTCTTGTCTCGGCCATGGGGCCCTTCCGTCGGCGGGTCGGCGGCCAGGATAGCACCGCGCGCGGCCGGCCGTTGATGACCGGTTCGTCCTGGCAATTCGCCAGGCCCGCACTGTTGGTTACAGCCGCAGCCCCCTAAGTTGTCGCCGCGGAACGAATTGGGGGTGGCGCGTGGTCGACGGGATCGAGGTGTGGAGCGGCGGGGTCAACACCTGGGAATGCGACGAGATGGGCCACATGAACGTGCGGTTCTGGCTGGCCAAGGGGCTGGAGGCCCTGGCCGGCCTCGCCGCGCGGCTCGGCATGCCCACCGCCTTCACCGCGCGGACGGGCGCGACCCTGGTGGTGCGCGAGCAGCACATGCGGTTCCTGCGTGAGGCCCGGGCGGGGGTCGGCCTGACCGCGACGGCGGGCGTGGTCGAGATGGGCGAGACCGACGCCCGCGTGCTGGTGGTGATGCGTCACCTCTCCGGCGAGCCGGCCGCCACTTTCCAGATCGTGGTCAGCCACGTGACCTCCGCCGACCTGCGCCCCTTTCCCTGGCCGGCCCGGATGCGGGCCGCCGCCGAGGCGCTGAAGGTCGAGGTCCCCGCCTATGCCGCGGCGCGCAGCGTCGACCTGACCCCGGTGAAGGCCTCCACCGCCAGCCTGGCGCGAGCGGAGCAACTGGGCCTGAAGCGGATTGGGCTCGGGACCATCCAGGCGCCGGAGACCGACGCCTTCGGCCGGATGCGCGGCGAGATGTTCATCGGCCGGGTGTCGGACGGTGTCGCGCGGCTGTTCGGCAATGACCGGCCCGGACCGACCCTGGCGCCCGGCGAAGCGCCGAAGCGGATCGGCGGGGCCGTCCTGGAATATCGCGTGGTGCACACCGACTGGCCACGGGTCGGCGACCATGTGGAGATACGCTCCGGCTTCGCCGACTGCACCTCGCGCACGCGCCGCGTCTTCCACTGGATGGTGGATCCGGTCAGCGGCAAGGCCTGGGGCTCGGCCGAGGCGGTGGTGGTGAGCTTCGACCTCGACGCGCGCAAGGTGGTCGACATCAGCCCCCAGGCCCAGGCCGACTTCATGGCCCAGGCCGTGCCGGGCCTGGCGCTCTAGACGCCCGCGGCCTCCAGCAGCAGGGCTTGGACGAGGTCCGGGCGCTCCATCGGCAGGAAGTGGCTCGTGCCGGGGATGGTCTCGACCTTGACCTTGCCGGAGGCGGTGAACTCGGCCTCGTGGCCTTCGATGCGGCAGGTGGAGCCTTCCTCGGCCCGCACCACGTGGATCGGGGCGGTGACGCGGGGCAAGGCGGCCCAGGGATCGTGGGCGTGGGAGGTGAAGTTCGAGGCCTCCCAGGCCGGCGAGCAGGAAAGCTCGACCTGGCCGTCGGCGGTGGCGCGGAAGCCGTCGGCCACATAGTCGGCCAGCATGGCGGCGGTCCAGGTCCTGAAGGCGCCGCGCCCGGTATAGGCGGCGATCACGGCCTCGCGGCTCGGGAAGACGGCGCGCCGGCGCAGGGCGCCCTGCACCAGGGGGCTCTCGCCGACCAGGCCAGGATCGCGGGCCGCGCCCTGGGGCATGATCACCGGGTCGAACAGGGCAAGGGCCTTCACCCGGTCGGGCGCCTCCGAGGCCGCCAGCAGGCTGATCGTGCCGCCCATGGAGTGGCCGGCCAGCACCAGGGGCGGGGCGTCGAGGCTCCGGATCAGGGCCAGGAGGTCGTCGGCGACATCGTCCCAGGAGGCGGGGGCGGGGCGCTCATAGGACGGCAGGCCCGAGCGGCCGTGGCCGCGCTGGTCCACCGCCAGGATGCGGAGCCGGTCGGCCAGCGGACCCAGTATGGTGCGGTAGGTGCGGGCGTTGAAGCCGTTGGCGTGGGAGAAGACCACGTCGATGGGCCGGTCCTGCGGTCCGAACTCGAGAGCTTGGGTCTCGCCGCCCCGTCCGGGCAAGGCGAGCGTGCGGACACGGGGTTCGGCGTCGGCGAGGCTCAGGTCCATTCGATTCTCCAGTCGAATTCCATATAGCGGCGGGCTGCCGTCGCGCCACGTGCCGCCGCGTCAGGGGCGACGGTCCGGTTCGCGCAGGGGGTGAAAAATGTGATCACGGCGGCGTGATTTCCGGGCTTGCCGTCGGGCCGAACCGCGCCATAGTCCCGGAAGCCCAGGACGTCTTCCCGACCCGGGGGGTTCGGATTTGGGCCTTGCAACCTCCGTTTCAGGGGACCAGGACATGACCTCCGAAGTTCTTCGCAAGCTGCTCGTCGCCGGCGCCGCCGTGACGGCTCTCTCGCTCGCCGCCTGCAACAAGCCGGCCGAGAAGGCTGACGCCGCCGCCGCCGATTCCGCGGCCACGGCC
>CAMFHW010000113.1 GCA_945952175.1 uncultured Phenylobacterium sp.
ATCTGGGCGTGGGCACCGGGGCCATGGTCGAGGGTTTCGACGACCAATACTACGTCGGCCGGCGGCCGAACGGCATCTATGTCCCGCGCTTCCGCAACCTCGGCGACAAGGCCACGGAGCGGAAGGACTATCTCCGCGGCTTCGGCTACCAGGGCGGCGCTGCCCGCCTGGGCTGGGACCGCGAGGCGGCCGGCTTCGGCGCTGAGCGGAAGGCGGCGCTGAGCCAGCCCGGTCCGTGGGGCATCCGCCTGGGCGGCTTCGGCGAGATCCTGCCCTATGCCGACAACCGCGCGACGCTCAACCACGACCTGAAGGACAAGCACGGCCTGCCGACCCTGAAGCTCGACGTCTCGATCCGCGAGAACGAGATCGCCATGCGCAAGGACATGGCCGACGCCGCGGCCGAGATGCTGGAGGCGGCGGGCTACAAGGGCGTGCAGAAGTACGCCACCGGCGACTATGGGCCGGGCCTCGGCATCCACGAGATGGGGACGGCGCGCATGGGCCGCGATCCCAAGACTTCGGTGCTGAACGCCCACAACCAGATGTGGGAATGCAAGAACGTCTTCATCACCGATGGCGCCGCCATGGCCTCGGCGTCCTGCGTGAACCCGTCCCTGACCTATATGGCGCTGACCGCGCGAGCCGCCGCCTTCGCCGTGGCCGCGGGCAAGAAAGGGGAGCTCTGAGATGCAGAGCGAACCGATGACCAGCCGCCGGGGTGCGATGTTCGGCCTGACCGCCGGCGCGCTGGCGATCGCCTGGGCCGCGCCGGTGGTGGCCGCCGCGGCGACCCCGGTCCTAGCCTGGACGCCCAAGGCGCTGAACGCCGACCAGGCGTTGGCGCTCTCCGCGGCCGCCGACCGGATCATGCCGCCCACCGACACCCCCGGCGCCGTGGCCGCCGGCGTGCCGCAGTTCGTCGACCGCACGCTCGCCATCTGGAGCACGCCCGTCGACGTGCAGAAGGTGACCTCGGGCCTGAACCGCATGGACGCCGACGCCCGCGCCGCCCATGGCAAGCCGTTCGCGGCCCTGGAGCCCGCGCAGCAGGACGCCATCCTTCAGGTCTATGTCGCAGAGACCAAGACCCAGGGCTGGGCCCACTTCTTCCCGGTGATCCGCGAGCTGGTGACATGGGGCTATTTCACGTCCGAGGCTGGCGCGAACCAGGCGCTCAAGTACTTGCCGGTGCCGGGACCCTATCGGGGCTGCGTGCCGTTCAAGGAGATCGGTCGCGGCTGGGCATTGCTGTGAGGCGCGCCGCCATCGTGGTCGCCGGGCTCGCGCTCCTGGGCGCGGCGCCGGCTGAGGCCGAGGGCCATTGGCGTTCGATCTTCAACGGCCGCGATCTCTCCGGCTGGACGCCCAAGGTGAACCACCGGCCGGCGGGCGAGAACTGGAAAAACACCTTCGTCGTCAAGGACGGGGTGCTGCGGGTCTCCTATGCCGAGTACGGCCACTTCACCGACGAATACGCCCACCTGGTCTTCAACCGGAAGCTCAAGGCCTATCGGCTGCGGCTGGAATACCGTTTCGTCGGCGAGCCGACACCTGGCGCTCAGGGCTGGGCGGAACGCAATTCCGGCGTGATGATCCATGGCCAGGCGGCCGGCGACATGGGGATCGACCAACCCTATCCGGTCTCGGTCGAAGCCCAGATCCTGGGCGGCAAGCCGGGCCAGACCCGGCCGACGGGCAATGTCTGCACCCCCGGCACGACCGTGACGATCGGCGGCAAGCCGATGGCCGAGCACTGCCGCAACTCCACCTCCAAGACCTATCAGGATGGCGAATGGGTGCGCTTCGAGGTCGAGGTGCACGGCGACTGCCTGGTGCGCCAGTACGTGAATGGCGAGCAGGTGATGGAATATGCCGACCTGCGTCTCGCGCCGGCCGAGTATGCCGGCTTCAAGATGGACACCGCCACCGTGGCCGGACAGGCGCTGCTGGCCCGAGGCGCCGCGCCGCTGGGCGAGGGCTACGTCTCGCTCCAGGGCGAAAGCACGCCCATCGAGTTCCGCAAGATCGAACTGATGGAGCTCAAGGATTGAGGTCGGCGGCTCGTTTGCAGTCGTAGGGCAGGCCGGGCTCGGTGCAGAAATCCGGCCAATGGCCCTGGCGCCAGTAGTCGACCAGCCCGAGGCGGCGCGCGAGCGGCATGAACCGCGGGTCGGCGCGGAAGCTTTTCATCGTGGGATCGAACAGCAGGCCGGTATAGCCACCGGCGGTCAGGGCGCGGTCCACCTCGGCATAGGCGCCGTCGATGTCGCCCTGGCGTGCGAGCAGCAGCACGCGCCGGTCCGCCGGCTCACCGGCGCAGGAGGTCGGCAGGCCGCGGCGGGTCGGCGTGGTTGAGGCGGCGATCAGATAGTCCGAGACGCAGGCCGCCGCCCTCGGATTGACCGCGCCTTGCGCGACCAGGGCGCGCACACGGGCGAGCGCGGGCTCGGGCGCCTGCCAGGTCGTCGCGATCCGCCAGGCCAGGCCCTGGGCCGTCTGCGGATCCAGCCGCCCGAGCTCGGCCAGACGCGCCTCCGCTTCGTCCAGGTCGCCGAGCTGAGCCTTGAGGATCACCCCGAACACCCGCGCCGGAATGAGGGTGCGTGGATCGGCCGAGTCCATCGCCTGCTCGGCGATCGCGAACGCTTCCCGGAGGCGCCCGACCTCGCGCAGCAGACCCACATAGCTCATTCGGCCGGGCCCCAGGTTTGGATCGACCTGGCGCGCCATCAGGTAGTTGCGTTCGCGCTCGGCCCACTGCCCGCCTGGGCGATAGCTGTTGGCGATGGCGAGGTAAGCCTTCGGCGTCCTGGGGTCGAGCGCCAGCGCCCGGGCCGCCGCGTCGCGTGCGCCCTGACGGAGCGCCTTGGCCTCCGCCGCGCCTGGATCCAGGTCGAGGGCCGTATTGGCCTGGGCGATGCCGTACAGCGCCTGGGCGACGGCGAGATCCGGCGCGGCGGCCACCAGCCGGCGGGCGGCGGCCAGCATCCGAGGGCCGTTGCCCTCGCGGGCAATGGCGTCGCAGGTGTTGAGATAGAGCGCGAATACGGTCGGGCTGAACGTGCGGCCGGAGCGTTTACGGTCCTCCAGGGCGCAGTCGAGCCCCGCCGCCACGCTGATCGCGGCCTGGTCGGCGAAACCCGTCGCGGCGTCGGCGGGCCGGGTCAGGCGCAGCGATCCCAGCGCCATGCCGGTCTTTCGGTCGAGCACCTGGGTCGAGACCACCAGGTCTCCGCCCTCGCGATCGACGGATCCGGCGATGCGCAGGTCGCCGCGGCCGCCTGGCCTTCCATTGTCCGGAAGAGTGTCGATGCCCGAGCGGGTGAGGACCCCGACCAGGGCGTCGTCCAGGCCGGCCGCCAGCCGCGCCAACTCCGGGTCGGACTGGCGCGCCTCGATCCTGGCGATGGCGACGCGGCCGATCTGGCTCGGCGGCAGCCTGTCGCGCAGAAAAACCGCCCAATAGCCGAGCAGAACAACCACGAGCAGGGCCGCGAGCCCGACGCCGATCAGGGAAGCCGATGGGCCGCGCGCCAAGACGGGCCGGGGCGGGGCGGCCCCGGCCGCCTCGGTCGCCTGGAGGCGATAGCCGACCTTGGTCACGGTCTCGACGGAGAATGCGCCGGTCTCGGCGGCGAGTTGGCGCAGGACCGAGATCACGCGATTTATGGCGGCATCGCCGACCACGCGGCCGTCCCAGCATCGCAGCGTGAGTTCGTCCCGCCCGACGACGGCCCCGTCGGCGCCGGCCAGTGCGACCAGAACCTGCATCACTCGAGGCTCGAGCGTGCGACGACCGCCGGGCCAGGCGACCTGGCGAGCGGCCGGTGTGACCTCCATCGCACCCAAGGCGAAGGGCGTCTCGCCGGCCAGCCGGATCGGCCGATCCTCACCCATGGACGACGCCCCTGTGCCACCTCGACGACCGCATTGGGCCGAAAAGGCCACGCCATCACAAGATCATAAGCCGTTCATCACGTCGCCATTGTTGAGACCGGCGGGCATCGGTCGAGGCTCGGGACGTTCGCGTCATGCACATGGGAGTGACACATGCGCCGTCTCCGCCTTTCCGCCCTGGCCCTGTCGGCCGCCCTCGCCGCAGGCCCAGCCTTGGCCACCACCGTGGCCGACCCGCTCGGCGACTTCCTCGCCACCTATTCTGGGCCCAAGGCCGGCGATCTCGACATCCTGAGCGCCAGCGCCTTCTTCGATGGCGCCAGCATCCATCTGACTTCGACCCTGGATGGAGCGGTGGGGACGACGGCCGGCGCCCTCTATGTCTGGGGCATCGACCGCGGCGGCGGCACGGCGCGGCTGGCCCTCGGCAGTCCCGCGGTGGGGGCTGGCGTCCTTTGGGACGCGGTCGCCGTGCTGTTCCCGAACGGGACCGCGCGGGTGGTGACCTTCCCGGCGGCGGGCCCGCCGACCATCACGCCGCTTTCGGGGGCGGTCGCCGTCGACGGCGACACCATCTCCGGGTTGATCCCGCTCTCGCTGCTGCCGTCGCGCGGCTTCGATCCGACAGACTACAGCTTCACCCTGTGGTCACGCCGGCGCGTCGACCCGGCGGTCGACGGAACCAATGCCGAGATCGCCGACTTCGCGCCCGACCTGGGCGGCTTGCACGCCAGCGTGCCGGAGCCCGCGGCGTGGGCGACGATGATCCTCGGCTTCGGCCTGGTGGGCGCCGCGGCACGGGGCCGGCGGCGGCGCGCTCTGGCGTAACCGGCGCGTTGCGTCGCACGCGTCGCCGCTTCCTTGCGCATCTCAACACCTTTTTCATCAAGGCCTAGCTTTGTCATTGCGCTGCAGCATTCGGGGCGGATAAGTCCGGAACTTGCAGTGGGGCGGTGCGTTGGCCGCCCGTGTCCTGTGATGGAGCAGTTTCCGTGTTGATGACTCCGATGCGTACCTTCCCCAGCCTGTTCGTCGGCCGTCGGTCCCTCGTCGAGGCGATGGAGATCGATGCGGTGGAGGCCGGTGCGCAAGGAACCGCCTTCACCTGCGGCGCCTGCGATGCGGTGATCCTGACGGCGGAAAGCCGCGAAGCGGTGGCCGACGTGGTCGTGAAGTGCCGCTGCGGCGAGTACAATCAGCTCTGAATCAGGCGGCCGGGCGGCCGGCCAGCTCGTAGATTTTGTCGATCACGGCCATGTTGCCGACGGCGTCCGCGCCGCCGGTCAACGGCGTCGCGCCCTGGGCCATGACTTCCACCACGTGGGCGAGTTGGGCGGCATAGGTCGAGAGGCCGTCCACCGGCTGTTCGATGGTCTTCCCGCCGATCACCGTCGTGAACCGGCAGCCGAGTTGGGGCGCCACGAAGTTCAGAATCTCCAGCCGGCCCTTGGAGCCCTCGAGGGTCAGGCGCGCGGCCGGCGTCTGGGCGTTCATTGCGCAGGCGATCTCGCCCTCGGCGCCCGACGGGAAGGCCAGCGCCGCGCTCATGGTGACGTCGACCCCATCCTCGAAGGTTCCAGTGGCCGCGCGCACTTGCGGCTCTTCGCCCAGCAGGGTGCGGATGGCATGGATCACATAAGAGCCCAGGTCCATCAGCGCGCCGCCGCCCAGGTCGGCGCGCCAGCGCAGCTCGTCGGGCGCGCGCCGGATCGGAGCCTCGAACAGGCAATGCGCCCTCTGGATCGCGCCTAGCTCGCCGGAACGGACCAGAGCCTCGGCTCGACGGATGACGTTGTGGTAGCGGTAGTGGAACGCCTCGATCAGCGGCCGGCCGGCCGCCTGCGCCGCCTCGACCATGGTCCGCGCCTCGGCGGCGTTCATCGCGAACGGCTTCTCGCAGAGCACCGCCTTGCCGGCCTCCAGGGCGGCTAGCGTCCACTCCAGATGGGCCGCGGGAGGGAGGGCGTTGTAGACGAGGTCGACGTCGTCGCGGTCGAGCAGATCGCCATAGTCGTCGCTGATGTGGGCGATACCGTGGGCCTTGGCGTATTCCGCCGCCCGGTGCGGGTCGCGGGCGGCGACGGCCAAGATGTCCACGTCATCTCGCGCCGCGGCCGGCGTGATCACCGCCGTGGGCGCGATCCGCGAGGCGCCCAGAAGTCCGACCCTCAGCATCGCGATCTCCTCAGGGGGCCAGGGCGGCGCCCCATTCGTTCCAACCCGCGATTCTGGGGGTACGCGGCACATACATCGTCTCGGTCCAGTCGAGACTAAAGCCCGCCTCGGCGATCGCCGAGGCGATGGGCCGGGTCAGGTGGCAGCCTCCGGCGATGCGCTTCCAGACCGGCTCGACGCGGCGCTGCCACTTGGCGACGCCGGGATCCGGGGCGAGCCCGTGCTCGCAGAAGAGGAACCGACCGCCAGGCTTCAGCACCCGGCGCGCCTCGGCGAGCGCGGCGGCCGGCGTGTGGACGGAGCAGAGGGTGAAGGTGCAGACGACGGTGTCGAAACTGGCGTCCGGGAAGGGCAGGGCCTCGGCCGTTCCGTCCTCGACCGCCACCTGAAGATTGGCGGGGCGCGGGGCGGCGAGCGCCAGGGCGCGGAGTTCGGCGGCGGGATCGACGCCGACCACCCGCTCGACCTGGCTGGTGTCGTAGAAGCCAAGATTCAGGCCCATGCCGATGCCGAGCTCCAGCACCTGGCCGCTCGCCTTGGGCACGACCTTGGCGCGTTGCCGCATCATCGGCGGCGACGAGCAGGCGCAGGTCAGCAGCTTGGGCAGAATGTAGCGGTCGTACAGACCGGGCACGGCGTCCCTCCCCCAGGGTAAGGGCGCCACCTTCGCCCAAGGCGAGCCATTCGGCTAGTGTTCTGAAGGGGGAGGGGCGTCCTGCGGGGCGGGCTTGCAGAACGGCACGATCACCAGGGCCAGGATGAAGCCCCACGCCATCAGGCGGAATACGTCGGCGAAGGCCAGCGACAGCGCCTCGCGCGTGACCAGCCGGGCGAACTGGCTCTGGGCGAGGCCGACCGCGCGAGCCGGGTCGGGGGTGAACTGGCTGGCGTAGGCGGTCAGGCCCTGCAGCACGGCGCCGGCCTTCTCCGGCGCCTCGGCCAAGCCTTCGCTGAGCCGCAGGGCGTGCAGGCGGCCGAAATCCTGCAGCCAGGTGTTCACCACGGCGATCCCGATGGCGCCGCCGAGGTTGCGCATCAGGTTGAACAGGCCTGAGGCGTAGCGCAGTTCGCTGGGCGCGACCCCGTTCAGGGCCATGCCGACGGCCGGGACGATACAGAGCAGCATCGCGAAGCCGCGCACCGCCTGGGGCGCGAAGAACTGCCAGAATCCCCACTCCGGCCCGATATAGGAGAACATCCAGAGGCCCGCGGCGAAAAGCGAGAAACCGACCGAGATCACGTAGCGGCCATCGACCTTGGTGGAGAGCCGCGCGGCGATCGGGGCCGCGAAGGCCATGGTGAGGCCGGTGACGAAGACCGTGCCGCCGATCTGCAGCGAGGAATAGTCCCGCACCCGGCCCAGATAGACCGGCGCCAGATAGGTCGCCGAATAGAGGCCGAAGCCGATCACCAGGTTCAGCACGCAGGCCATGGCGAAGGTGGGACGCAGGAACGGGGTCAGCTTCAGGACCGGCATGGTCGAGTAGAAGCTGCGCTCGAAGAACACCACGGCGCCGACCAGGGAGAGCCAGGCGGCGGTGGCGACGCCGGTGTCGCTGAACCACTCGTGACGAGGGCCTTCCTCCAGCATGTACTGCAGGCCGCCGAGGAACAGGGCCAGCGAGCCGACATGCAGCCAGTCGATCCGGCGCAGCATGCCGAGCTGCGCCTCGTCGACCTTGCCCAGCACCGGCAGCAGGCAGGTGATGGCGATCCCCGCCGGCACATTCATGAAGAACAGCCAGCGCCAGTCGGCGATGTCGGTGACCCAGCCCCCGACGCTGGGGCCGAGGGTCGGCGCGAGGGTCGAGACCATGCCGAGGATCGCCGGGATCATCGCCCGGCGGGGGCCGTCGAACATGGCGAAACCGGTGGCGAACACCGTCGGCACCATGGCGCCGCCGACGAAGCCCTGGATGGCGCGGAAGGCGATCATCGAATTGATGTCCCAGGCCATGCCGCACATCAGGCTGGACAGGGTGAAGAGCCCGGCCGATGCGGTGAACAGCCAGCGGGTCGAGATCGCCTGGGACAGGAAGGCGGCCAGGGGGATCATCACGATCTCGGCCATCAGATAGGCGGTCTGCACCCAGGCGATCTCGTCGGGGCCGGCGGAGAGGCCGGCCTGGATCGAGCCCAGCGAGCCCGCGACGATCTGGATGTCGAGCAGAGCCATGAACTGACCGAACGCCATGATGGCGAAGATCACCAGCTTGCGGCCTTCGCTCAGGCCCGCCGCCGTGACGGGGGGTTGGGTGTTCATGGTGGGTCTTGCGCCTCGTCGGCCATAGTATTATCTCCATCATATAAAGCGGGGCAAGGCCATGCGCTATAGCGAGACACACAAGGAAGAGACCCGGGCCAAGGTCCTGGCGGCGGCGGCCCGGCAGATCCGGGCCCGCGGCCCGTCGGGTGTCAGCGTCGCCGAGGTCATGGCCGAGGCCGGCCTGACCCATGGCGGCTTCTATGCGCACTTCGCCTCCAAGGACGACCTTGTGGGCGCGGCGATCGACTACGCCTTTTCCGACCGGCGCGCGAAGCTGCGCGCGGCGACGCATGGCCAGGGCGATCGCGAATATCTGATCAATCTCGTCGACGCCTATGTCTCGGCGGGCCATCGCGACCGGCCGGAGCGCGGCTGTCCGATCACCACCCTCACCACCGAACTGCCGCGCCAGGCGCAGCCCGCGCGCGACGCATTCGACGCCGGCGTGAAGAGCCTGATCGAGGTGATCGCCGCCCGCATGAAGGTCGGCGAGCCCGAGACCCGCCGGGCGCTCGCCGGCTCGCTGGTGGCCGAGATGGCCGGGGCGGTCAGCCTGTCCCGCGCGGTCTCCGACCCCGCCTTCTCCGACGCCCTTCTCGAACAGACCCGTGCGTCGGTGAAGGCGCGTATGGGCCTTTCCCCTTCTTATCCGGAACAAGGCGCAACCCCGTGAACCAGATCAGTCCCGACATCGGCGCGCCCAAGGACGCCCGCGACCTCTCCGCCCTCAGCGGCATCGAACAGCTGCGGATCATCTTCGCCGACGTGGCGAACGCCCCATTTGGCATGGGCCGCACCATGGGGTTCGACCACGTGGAGATCGAAGACGGGCGGGTGACGTTCGGAGCGACGCCGCATGAGGGCGTCTACAATCCCATCGGCACGGTGCACGGCGGCTTCGCCGCGACCCTGCTGGACAGCTGCCTGGGCTGCGCCGTCCACTCCAAGCTGAAGGCGGGGCAGGGCTATACGACGCTGGAGCTGAAGGTCGCCTATCACCGGCCCATGACCAAGACGACCGGTCCGGTGCGGGCCGAGGGCGTGGTGGTCCAGATGGGGCGGCGCGCCGCCTTCGCCGAAGGCAAGATCACGGATGCGGCCGGCCGGCTCTATGCCACCGCCACCAGCACGCTGCTGGTGTTCGACCAATGACCGCCGCCACGCTCGAAGGGCCGGCCGACGCGGTCGTCGCGCCCGCCAAGACGCGCCGCCGTCCGTCGCGCCGGGTGATGATCGTGCTGGGCGTGGCGCTCGCCGCGGCCATTGGCGGGGTGGCGGTGCTGCGCGCGCCGCCGGCCTCGGTCACCACCGACAACGCCTATCTGAAGAGCGACCGCACGGCCGTCGCCCCGCGCGTGAAGGGGTTGATCGCCCAGGTGCTGGTGGCCGACAACCAGCGTGTCATCGCCGGCCAGCCGCTGATCCAGCTCGACCCCGAGGAATATGCCGCCCGTCTCGCCGCGGCCCAGGGCGACCTGGCCCTGGCCGACGCCCAGGTGGCGGCCGCCCAGGCGGCGCTGTCGCGGTGGGGGGCGGAGAGGGGCCTCGCCGCGGCGACCGTCCGCCAGGCCCAGACCGACATAGCCTCGACCGACGCCCAGTCCGTCCGCGCCC
>CAMFHW010000114.1 GCA_945952175.1 uncultured Phenylobacterium sp.
TTGCTCTACGCCGCCAACCGCGGGGTCGACGCGCGGCCGACCTATGTGGCGGTGTTCGACGCCAACACCCATGCCCTGGTCACGCGCATTCCGGTGGAGATCAGTCCCTACGAACTGGTGTTCTCCAAGGACGGTTCGAGACTGTTCGTGTCCAATTGGTCGAGCGGCTCGGTGAGCGTTATCGACACGGCCGCGAACAAGGTGGTCGCCACCATTCGGGTCGGCGCCAATCCGAACGACATGGCCCTGGCGCCGGACGGCCGCCTGTTCGTGGCCTGCTCGGCCGACAACACCGTCCACGTGATCGACACCAGGACCCTGCAGGTGGTCGAGCGGCTGTCGACCACGCTCTCGCCCATGGCGCCGGAGGGCTCGACCCCCGACGCCGTGGTGGTGGATGCACAGCGCAAGCTGCTCTACGTGGCCAATGCCGACAACAACGACGTCATGGTCGCCGACATCAAGCGGCCGGGGCACAGCGAGGTGGTGGGCTTCATCCCGACCGGCTGGTATCCGTCGGCGCTGGCCCTCGCCGAGGGCGGCTCGGCCCTCTATGTGGGCGCGGCCAAGGGAGAGGCGGCCTACCCCGACGAGAAGGGGCCGCACAGCCCGCTGCCCGGTGGCTCGACGGAGTCGGTGAAGACCCTGCAGGTCTCGAGCGTGGAGCGCGTCGCGCTCGGCGACCTCGCCAAGCGGCTGCCGGCCTGGACGGCTCAGGCGCAGTCCAACACGCCCTATCGCGACGCCCTGCTGCAGCAGGCCCGGGCGCCGGCGACGGCTTCGGTGATCCCGCGCGAGGTGGGGGCCGGCTCGCCGATCAAGCACGTGATCTACATCATCCGCGAGAACCGCACCTACGACCAGGTGCTGGGCGACCTGGCCGGCGCCAACGGCGATCCGCGGCTGGCGATCTTCGGCGGCAAGGTGACGCCGAACGCCCACGCCCTCGCGCGTCAGTTCGCGACCTTCGACAACTTCTACGCCGACGGCGAGGTCAGCGTGGACGGCCATTCCTGGTCCAACTCGGCCTACGCCACCGACTTCAACGAGAAATGGTGGCCGCCGACCTATGGCGACCATTCGAAGTCGAGCCCCGCGCCCGCCTACATCCCGCCCGCCGGCCATCTTTGGGATCTCGCCCAGCGCAAGGGGCTGACCTATCGCAGCTATGGCGAATACGCCTCGCGGGTCAGCGAAGGCCCGGCCATGCAGGCGCGCGAAGGCGTCACCGGCCTGGTTGGCCATGTGGCCAAGGACTATGTCGGCTTCGAAGCACGCGACACCGACAACCTGGCCGTCTTCCTGAAGGAGTTCTCGGCCTTCGAGGCGCACTATGACGACGCCGACCCGGCCATGCGGCTACCGAACTTCGTCGTCATGTCGATGGGCGAGGACCACACGCGCGGCGCCCGGGTCGGCGCCTTCACGCCCGTCGCCATGGTGGCGAACAACGACTGGGCGCTCGGCCAGCTGATTGAGCGGGTCAGCCATTCGAAGTATTGGCCCGAGACGGCGATCTTCGTGGTCGAGGACGACGCCCAGGACGGGCCGGACCATGTGGATGCGCGGCGGACCGTGGCGCTGGCCGTCAGCCCCTATATCCATCGCGGGACGGTGGACTCGACGCTCTACTCGACCACCTCGATGGTGCGCACGATCGAGCTCCTCCTCGGTCTGCCGCCGATGAGTCAGTACGACGCCGGGGCCATGCCGCTCTACGCGGCCTTTGGCGACAAGCCGGACCTGACGCCGTACACGGCGACGCCGCCGCAGGTGGATGTGATGGCCAAGAACCAGGCCGGCGCCTGGGGCGCGGCGGCGAGCGCGCGGATGAACTTCGCCGACGAGGACCGCGCCCCGGCCCAGCCGCTCAACGAGATCCTGTGGAAGAGCGTGATGGGGGCGGCCTCGCCGATGCCCGCGCCCGTGCACCGCTATCGCGCCGTGGTCGACGTGTCGGCCCCCCGGGGCGGAACGGTCCCGCTGAGCGAAGGCTTGGACCGCTCGATGCGTTAGGCCAAACTAGCCTCCAGCCGCCGGAACAGGCGGGATGGAGGAACGCCATGACCTACGCGCCGGCCACGCGGCCATTCTACGACGCCGACAGCCACATCATGGAGCTGCCGGACTTCCTGAAGCGGTACGCCGATCCCGGCCTGCGCGACGAGATCCCCGAGGTGAGCTACTCGGCCTCGATCGTCACCGACGACGAGGTGGCGGTGATCATGGGCCAGGGCGGCCGCCACAGCCCCGAGCACGTGGCGGCCCAGATCGCGCTGGGCGACGCCCTGATCGAGAAGTCCAAGGAGATCCAGGCGCTGGGCGCCTTCGAACCGGGCGACCGGACCAAGGCCATGGACCTGCTGGGCTTCAAGAAGCAACTGGTCTTCGCCACCCACTCGGTGGCCATGCCGTTCTCGGCCAGCTCCAAGCTGGAGCACCGGCTGCGCTATGGCGCGGCCCGCGCCCACAACCGCCACATGGCCGAGTTCTGCCGCGCCGACGATCGGCTGATGGGCGTGGCGGTGGTTCCGCTGGACGATCCGGACCTCGCCATGGCCGAGCTGGACTTTGCTCTGGGCGCGGGACTCGAAGCGGCGTGGGTGCCGCACCGGCCCTGCGGCGACCGTTCGCCCGGGCACGCGGACCTCGATCCCTTCTGGGCGAAGCTGGCGGAGAGCGGGACGCCGTTCGTGCTGCATGTCGGCGGCGCGCCGCTGCAACTCGCCAAGGCCTGGATGAACAACGGCCGGCCCCCGACCAAGGACTGGCTGGGCGGCGGCGAGAACCTGCGCACCAAGGACATCGCCCTGCTGCACGAGGGGCCCGAGCAGTTCCTGACCATGATGGTGCTGGACGGGGTGCTGGAACGGCATCCGGGCCTGCGGGGCGCCAGCGTCGAACTCGGCGCGGGCTGGGTTCCCGAGCTGCTGCGCCGCCTGGACTGGGTGGTGAAGCACTGGAGCCGCAACGACGAGAACCTGCAGCGCCTGCGCCGTACGCCCAGCCAGCAGATCAGCGCGCAACTCGCCTTCACCCCCTTCGTCTTCGAGGAGGTCGGCGCCTTCATCGACCAGTCGAACCCCGACCTCTACCTGTTCTCGAGCGACTATCCGCACATCGAGGGCGGGCGGAACCCGATCGGGCGGTTCGAGACGGCGCTGGAGGGCCGCAGCGAGGCGGTGAAGGAGGCGTTCTACGCCGAGAACTTCCTGCGAATCTTCCCGCGCGCCCGGGTGCACGGACCGGCCACGGCCGCGGCCTAGGGTCGCAGCGGGCGGCTTGAAGCCCGTTGGGCGACTATCCGCAGGTTGTATCCGCCGAGCCGGGTTGGTTCGGTTGAGTGCTTGCAACCTTGTGCATTGCGGCGCCCTGCGGTGCATCTGATTGCGGCGCGGCGGTCGGCTAACCTGTTCATGCCGTTGATACGGCGAATGGATGCGGTAGCGGCCCCCCGCCGCTTGTCCTTCGCATCCGGCGAGACCCCGCGCTGGGGGCGCGGGGTCTTCGTTCGCCGCCCCAAGGATTCAGGGGTTCACGGGGCCGACGGCATCGACGACTCCCGGTTCCTGGGTGAGGGACCGGGAGGACGTCACCCTCCCATCATGCGTTCCGGGCCATCAGGCCGCCATCGACCGGGATGGTTGCGCCAGTGATGTAACTGGCGGCCGGCAGGCAGAGACTCACCGTCACATGGGCGACCTCTTCCGGCTGGCCATAGCGGCCGAGCGCCGTGCGGCGCTTGGCGAACACCGCCTTGTCGTCGTCGGCGATGGCCGCGGTCATGCCGGTGGCGATAGGCCCCGGGCAGATGCAGTTGACGGTGATCCCCTCGCGGCCGAGTTCGACCGCCAGCGCGCGCGTGAGGCCGGTGACCCCGGCCTTGGCGGCGGCGTAGGGGCTGTCGCGGGAGGTGGCGCCCAGGGCCTCGGTCGAGGCGATGTTGACGATGCGCGGCGCGGCGGATTTGCGCAGATGCGGCAGGGCCGCGCGGATCACCTGCTGGTGCGAGGTGAGCAGCACCGCCAGCGACTTCGCCCAGACCGCGTCATAGGCGTCGGAGTCGATGGGGCAGAAGGCGGAGATGCCGGCGTTGTTGATGACGATGTCGAGCCCGCCGAATTTCGCGGCGATCTCGCCGACGACGGCGCGGATGCGGTCGGGATCGGAGACGTCCAGGCCCCAGGCCGCGCAGGAGAGGCCCTCCTGGGCGATCTCATAGGCCACCGCCTCGGCCGAGGCGAGGTCGTAGTCGGTCACCGCCACATGGGCGCCCTCGGCGGCGAACACCCGCGCGGTCGCGGCCCCCATGCCGGAACCCGCGCCGGTGACCAGGGCGATGGAGCCCTTGAGGGAGCGGCTGAGGGTCACAGCGAAAGCCCTCCGTCGACGATCAGGGTCTGGCCGGTGACATAGGCCGCGAGCGGGGAGGCCAGGAAGAGGATCGCGCCGGCCATGTCGGCGGGCGTGCCCATGCGGCCCACCGGGATGCCGCGCAAGGCGCCGGCCAGCCGGTCGGGATGCTCGGTGGTGACCTTGGTCAGCTTGGTGTCGACCAGACCGGGGGCCATGCCGTTGACCCGGATGCCGTCGCGGGCCCAGGCCTCGCCGAGCGTCTTGGTGAGCGAGATGGCGCCGGCCTTGGAGGCGGCGTAGGCCGGGTTGCCGCGGTTGGATTTGTAGCCGGAGACGGAGCTGACGATGATGATCGAGCCCCGGGCGGCGGCGAGCTTGTCGTGGAAGGCCCGCGAGCAGTCCATCAGGCTGTCGAGATTGACCGCCATGACCCGGTCCCAGCCCGGCGGCTCGAACTCGCCGCGCTTGTAGACCACGGTGCCCTGGCAGAGGACGAGCACGTCCATGGCCGGGATCCCGGCCGCCACCTGGTCGATCCGGGCGCGGTCGGCGACGTCCACATAATGGTAGGTGAGGCCGGTGATGTCGGAGCCCTCGACGCCGTCGTAGTCAGCGGCGCTGGGCCGGGTGCCCCAGATGTGGACCGCGCTGCTCCGCTCGCGGAAGGCGTGGGCGACGCCGTTGCCGATGCCGCTGGAGCCGCCGACCACCAGGATGGTCTTGCCGGTGAAATCGAGCTCGTTCATGCCGTGGCCTCCCATGACGCCTGTCCTGCGTTCTGGGCGCCAGCTTGTCAGGGCGGGGCGGGTCGCATCAATCGTGACCTCGCGTGAGGCGCGGCGGTTTTCTTACGCCGTCATGTATCAAGGGTGACATACGGCCAAGGCGTGCGGGGGGCAAAAGACGCCCGCAGATATTCCAGGCCTTTCGGAGGGGACCCCATGCGCAGGCTCGCACTCACACTTCTCGCGGGCGCTTGCCTGCTCGCCCAGGGCGGCGCGGCCGCCGCCCAGCAGGCGACCGAGGCGGCCCAGCGTCCGGCCAGGGGCGCCGAGGCCGAGAGCCGCACGGGCGCCCAGCCCGAGAAGACCTCGCCGCGCGGCGAGCGGGCGGCCTCCAACAAGGTCTCCGACGCCGACATCGCCACCGCCCCGATCGCCGAGGTGGCCAAGACCAGCCGCCACACCGCCACCGTCGGCGGCAAGACCATCCCCTATACGGCGACGGCCGGGACGCTGACCCTGCGCGACGACGAGGGCAAGCCGATCGCGTCGATGTTCTACGTCGCCTATGTGACCGACCGGGCGAAGGGGGAGGCCGACCGGCCGGTGACCTTCCTCTACAACGGCGGCCCGGGCTCCTCGTCCATGTGGCTGCACATGGGCTCGTTCGGACCGGTGCGGGTGATCACCAACGCCCCGAACCCGGCGAGCCCCGGCCCGTTCAAGGTGGTCAACAACAACGACAGCCTGCTCGACAAGTCGGACCTCGTGTTCCTCGACGCCATCGGCGCCGGCTATTCGCGGCCCCTGGGCGATACGCCGGGCAAGACCTTCTGGGGCGTGGACCAGGACATCGACGCCTTCGCCAAGGGCATCAGCCGCTACATCACCCTCAACCACCGCTGGAACTCGCCGAAGTTCATCTTCGGCGAAAGCTACGGCACGACGCGTTCGGCCGGCCTCGCCTATGCCCTGCAGGACCGGGGCGTCATGCTGAACGGCGTGCTGATCCTGTCCTCGATCCTGAACTACGGGACGCGCGACGCGGGCTTCGACCACATCTACCAGACCTATCTGCCGAGCTATGCGGTGACCGCGGCCTACCACCACAAGCTGGCTAAGGACCCCGCGGACATGAACGCCTTCCTGCAGGAGGTGCGCGACTTCGCCAACGGCCCCTACGTCGCGGCGCTGGCCAAGGGCAGCAACATCTCCGAGGCCGAGCTGGACAGCGTGGCGCGGCAGATGTCGGCCTATACCGGCCTGTCGGTGGACTTCCTGAAGCGCTCGGACCTGCGGGTGGATTTGTCGCGGTTCCGCAAGGAGCTGTTGCGCGACCAGCGCCGGACGGTCGGCCGCTATGACAGCCGCTTCACCGCCATCGACGTGGACGCCGCGGGCGAGAGCCCGGAATACGACGCTTCCGACGTGCAGGTGTCGGGCCCGTTCATCGCCTCGCTGCACGACTATCTGGGCCGCGAGCTGGGCTACACCACCGATCTCGACTACCGGCCGTCGGGCCAGGGCATCAACCAGGCCTGGGACTGGAAGCACAAGCCGCCGGGCGCCCAGCGCGCCCAGAACGTGGCCGACACCGCCCTCGACCTGTCGGCGGCCATGCGCCAGAACCCGAAGCTGAAGCTCTATTCGCTGAACGGCCTCTATGACATGGCCACGCCGTTCTTCGGCACCGAGTACGACATCAGCCACATGCAGCTCGACCCGACGCTGAAGGGCAATGTGCGGTTCGCCTACTATCCGTCGGGCCACATGGTCTATCTGAATCCTCAAGCCCTGACTCAGATGAAGGGCGACGTCGCGAAATTCTACGACGACGCCAAATAACTTGGCTTGAGTATAACCTTGACTGTGGAATGACTTGGGCGGGGCTAAGGCTCCGCTCAATTATTAACGGGACGCGCCAATTCTCGCCTAAGGCGCGAGCGTTGCTGAAAATTCAAGATTAAGTCGGGAACCCGACGACTCCCCATGAGTTTGGGCCGCAGAGCCGGAGCCCCTTCCGGCTCGTGCAGTTTGCTGGGGTTTCCTCATGAGAGTGCTTGCGTCCACGGCCCTCGCCGCGTCCCTCGCGTTGGCCGGTTCCGCCCATGCGGCGGTGAATCTGATCGTCAACGGCGATTTCGAGAGCGGCAATACCGGCTTCACCTCCGACCATGCCTATGTGGCCCCTGGGCCGGGCGCGCTGTGGGGCGAGGGCCTGTACACGATCGGGACCGATCCGAACGTGGTGCAGCCCTATTGGGTGTCGATCGACAACCCCACCAACATGCTGATCGTGAACGGCTCGACCAAGGGCTCGCAACCGGTGGTCTGGGAGCAGTCGCTGACCGTGGGCCCCGGCGCCTACGCGTTTTCCGCCGATGCGGCGAACGTCTGCTGCAACAGCCTCTACAAGGGCGTGAACGCGGCCTCGAACCTGCTGTTCCAGTACAGCTTCGACGGGGTCCACTTCACCGACATCGGCCATATCCTGACCACGCCGCCCGGCGACGCGGGCAGCTTCTACGCCCTCGCCGGCACGATCTTCAGCGCCACGACGCAGACGCTGACCCTGCGGATCGCCAACGACGTCACCGCCGCCGGCGGCAACGACTTCGCGATCGACAACATCTTCCTGTCGTCGATCCCGGAACCCGCCACCTGGGGCATGATGATCGCCGGCTTCGGCCTGATCGGCGCGAGCCTGCGCCGCCGTCGCGGGATGCTGGCGGCCTAGGCCGGAGGCGCCTGAGCCTTGCGGAAGGGCGGGACCGCGGTCCCGCCCTTTTTCGTTGGCGCGCAACCGTTGCGCGCGGTCTCGAAGCATGGCCCCTTTCTGGTCAAACAAAGTGGGGCCTTCCGAGATGATCCATCGCAAGCTTTCGACCCTCCTGGCCGGCGCCGGGATCGCGGCGCTGTTGACACATGGCGCGGTCGCCGCGCCGGCCCAGGCTCCGGCGACTCCCGCCAACCTGACCGACGCCCAGGTCGACGCCCTGAAGGCCCTGGCGATCGCCGGCGTCGACGGCCGCGCCAAGCTGGCCCAGGTGATGGTCGACCAGATCTTCTCGTTCGGCGAGTTGGGCTTCCAGGAGGTGGAGACCAGCAAGTACCTGACCGACCTGCTGGAGAAGAACGGCTTCAAGGTGGTGCGCGGCGTGGCGGGCCTGCCGACCGGCTGGACGGCGACCTGGACCAACGGAAGCGGCGGGCCGGTGATCGCCATCGGCAGCGATATCGACGGCATTCCCAAGGCCAGCCAGAAGCCGGGCGTGCCGCGCCACGAGCCGCTGGTGCCGGGCGCGCCCGGCCATGGCGAAGGTCATAATTCCGGCCAGGCGCTGAACGTGATCGCCGCGCTCACCGTCAAGGACATCATGCAGAAGGAGCACATCGCCGGCACGCTCATGCTGTGGCCGGGGGTGGCCGAGGAGCTGGTCGCCGGCAAGGCCTTCATGGTGCGCGAGGGCGTGTTCAAGGGCGTCGACGCGACGATCTTCACCCATGTGGATTCGAACCTGGTGACTTCGTGGGGCCAGCCCATGGGCACGGGCAACGTCTCGGTGAAGTACAGTTTCCATGGCGAGGCGGCGCACGCGGCCGGGGCGCCGTGGCGAGGCAAGAGCGCGCTCGACGCGGTCGAACTGATGGACGTCGCCTGGAACTTCCGCCGCGAGCACCTGCGGCCTGAGCAGCGCAGCCACTATGTGATCACCGATGGGGGCGACCAGCCCAACGTCGTGCCGTCCGAGGCGACGGTCTGGTATTTCTTCCGCGAGCAGACCTTCGAGAACATCCAGAAGAACTACGCGATCGGGAACAAGATCGCCGACGCCGCGGCGATGATGACCGACACCACGGTCGAGCACCATGTGGTCGGGACGGCCGCGCCGCAGCACTTCAACCGGCCGATGGCCGAGGCCGCCGAGGCCAATATCGAGAAGGTGGGCCTGCCGGCCTGGACCCCGCAGGAGCAGGCTTTCGCCAAGGCGGTGCAGCGGAGCGTCGGGGCCAAGGAGGAGGGGCTCGACACCAAGCTGAAGGGCCTGGAGATGCCGAAGGAGAAGCCGGAGAGCGGCGGGTCGGACGATATCGGCGACATCTCCTGGACCATGCCGACGATCACCATCCGCTACCCGTCGAACATCCCGGGCCTGCCGGGACACCACTGGGCGAACGCGATCTCGATGGCGACGCCCGTGGCGCACAAGGGCGTGGTGGCCGGCGCCAAGGTCGAGGCGATGACCCTGCTCGACCTCCTGACCAAGCCGAAGCTGCTGGCCGACGCCAAGGTCTATTTCAAGGACGTCCAGAACAAGGACCAGCACTATATCCCGATGCTGACGGCGGACGATAAGCCGCAGGTCCAGATTAACGCCGACACCATGGCGCGCTTCCGGCCCGAGATGCGGAAATATTATTACGATTCAAAGAAGTATCCGACTTATCTGGAGCAGCTCGGCGTCAAGTGGCCCTATGAAGAACCGGCCGCCGGCGCCAAGGGGCGTTAACCCTAGCGCTGCAATCGCGGCTGGATCGGCCGGCGGCTTCGCTGCTAGAGTCCGCAGCGGGGGGCGTCCAAGCGAAGCGAGATCGCGAGGGACGATGATTGCGCGCATGTCCGCACCACGCCCCCGGCCGGGCCAGGCCCGGCGTCCCGGAGCCCGTGACGGGAGATGATCCGGGGCTGGGGGCGTCGTCCAATCTTCCTTGCGCTGACCGCGAGCCTGATGCTCGCGGGCGGCGCTGCGCACGCGGGTGGGCCCGAGCCCATCGTGGCGGTGAAGGCGGCTTATCTCGCCAAGCGCGCCCCCTTCATCGCATGGCCCGGCGCGGCCTTCCCGACGGCCAAC
>CAMFHW010000115.1 GCA_945952175.1 uncultured Phenylobacterium sp.
CATCAGCAAGGCCTTCTCGGCCGACGTGACGATCACGTCGCAAAGCGCTTCGGCGCCGGCGGTCTTCAGCTCGGTGAACCTGAACGGCGCCTCGCATATCAAGCTCGACACCATCTCGGTGAACTACGTTCCCAATTCTTCGACCTACAGCTTCTCGCCGGCGGTCAAGATCAACAACGCCTCCGACATCACTTTCGTCCACTCGACGGTGACCGGCGGCAATGCGGTGAACGGGGTCGCGCAGACGGCGACCAGCCTGGACGCGACGGGCAACGTGCTCGGCCTAGCCACCGGCTACGGCGTGCTGGTCAGCGGCTCCAGCGGCGTGAAGGTCGACGGGGTCGAGGTCTCGAACTTCTACAAGGGCATCGTCCTGAACGCCTCGGACAATGTCACGATCTCGCACAACGACGTGCATGACACCCGCACCACCGGCATCGTCGCCGGCGGCGGCAACAACATCACCATCGACTCGAACCACATCCACGACATCAAGCCGTGGAACTGGGGCGCGGGCGACCACGCCGACTTCCTGGCCATGTGGACCAACGCCGGCCAGACCAGCGCGTCCAACAACATCACCATCAGCAACAACCTGATGGAGCAGGGCAAGGGCACGGCGGTGCTCGGCATGTGGATGCAGGGCGGGAGCGCCGGCTACACCAATGTCAGCATCACCGGCAACGCGATCCTGAACGGCAACTTCCAGGGCATCACGCTCTGGGACGTGCATGGCGCCAGCGTCGATCACAACACCCTGCTGCAGACCTCCGGTTCGGACTGGAAGTCGGCCCCCGGCATCCTGCTCTCGGGGGGCACGCAGAACATCTCGACCCACGACAACACGACCGGTTCGTACAACGACCAGTCGGGTTCGACCGGCGCCCTGGCCAACACCGCGGCCGCCAACACGCTGGTCCAGAAGTGGATCGCCTCGGCGGCCGGCTACTACACCGACAGCCTGATCACCTCGACGGAATCGGCTCACGATATCGGCGGCCTGTACGGTGTCGCCGGCTCGGTGGTCACCTCGGTCGCGAGCGCGGCGACCAGCGCCGTCACCACGACGACGGCTGCGGCGGCCAGCACGACGACGACCACGCCCCCCGCGGCGACCGTGCCGGTGACCCCGACCCCCGTGACCCCCACTCCCACGGTCGACACGAGCCCGGTGGGCAAGGCGATCGACGGCAACTGGAACTACCAGTCGCTGACCGGGACCGCCGGCAACGACACCTTCACCTCGAAGTCGGGCGGCGACACGCTGTCGGGCGGCGCCGGCGACGACACCTACTACATCACCGCCGGCAAGACGGTGATCGTCGAGGCGCCCGGCGGCGGCATCGACACCGTGGTCGTCAAGGGCGACTACACCCTGCCCGACAATGTCGAGAACCTGACCATCAGCGACACGGCGACCAACAACTGGTCCGGCACCGGCAACAGCCTGAACAACGTGATCAAGGGCAACGCCGGCAACAACTATCTCGACGGCGGCGCGGGCAACGACACCATCAACGGCGGGGCCGGCAACGATGTCATCATCGGCGGCGCGGGCAACGACGTGCTGACCGGCGGCACGGGCAAGGACACCTTCATCTTCACCAAGGGCAGCGGCCAGGACGTGATCACCGACTTCTCCAAGCTCGACCACGATGTCATCGACGTCTCGGGCTATCTGAAGGCCGGCTACAAGGCGACGCTCACCGATGTCGGCACCGACGTGAAGATCAGCTTCTCCACCGGCGACGCGATCATCCTGACCGGGGTCCACGCCAAGGACCTGATCGCCACCAGCACCGGCTTCACGATCTAACCAGGGTTCGTCCCGCGGGCGGTCCGCCGCCTGCTCCTCTCCACTGCCCCGCGCTCTTTGCGCGGGGCATTCTTTTTGGGCGAAACCGCCCGCGAGGCCTTCAAAGGCCCGATTTGGGCGCTGCGACACCCCACCGCACCACGAAAAGTCGCCCTTTTTTGATTTGCGAAAATCCCTTGCCACACAAGGGTTTGCCATATTTCTCGCGTGAAATCGTCGCGACACCAAGCTTTGCTGTTGGACACATTTTAACCATCCGTCATAGGTCCAAGCCCAAACTGCTGGTCAGCATCGTTCGTGGCAGAATTGCATGAGCGAGTCGCCAGGTATCCGAAACAGCAGTTGTCCAGGAGCGACTCGGGTTTTGCTCAAGATTTCCAACGCGCTAGCCGCGCCCGCCCCCGCCTGTGATCATCGGAGGTCCGTCCGATGACCATCTACAACGTCTCCACGGCCTCGCAGCTGACGATCGCCCTCGCCTCGGCGAAAGGCGGCGACACGATCAGCCTCGCTTCGGGCAATTATGGCGATGTCACGATCAGCAAGTCGTTCGCGTCGGATGTGACCATCACCTCGGCGAGTTCGACCTCGCCGGCGACCCTGCACTCGCTGACCCTGAACTCCAGTTCGCACATCGTGCTGGACGACCTGGCGGTCAACTTCGCGCCTACGTCGACGACCTACAGCTTCTCGCCCGCGGTCACGATCAACGGCTCGAGCTACATCACCTTCCAGCACTCCTCGATCGTCGGCGGCGCCGCGATCACCGGCGTGGCGCAGTCCGCGACGAGCCTCGACTCGACGGGCAACGTCATCGGCCTGCCCACCGGCCAGGGGATCCAGATCGGCAAGTCGACCAACATCACGGTCGACGACGTCGAGGTCTCGAAGCTGTTCAAGGGGATCGTGATCGCCTCGTCCGACTATGTGACGGTCGAGCACTCCGACATCCACAACCTGCGCACCACCGCGATCGTGGCCGGCGGTGGCAACCACATCACGATCGACTCGAACCACCTGCACGACATCAACCCCTGGCACTGGGGTTCGGGCGACCACGCCGACTTCCTGGCCATGTGGACCAACGCCGGCCAGACCAGCGCGTCCAACAACATCACCATCAGCAACAACCTGATGGAGCAGGGCAAGGGCACGGCGGTGCTCGGCATGTGGATGCAGGGCGGGAGCGCCGGCTACACCAATGTCAGCATCACCGGCAACGCGATCCTGAACGGCAACTTCCAGGGCATCACGCTCTGGGACGTGCATGGCGCCAGCGTCGATCACAACACCCTGCTGCAGACCTCCGGTTCGGACTGGAAGTCGGCCCCCGGCATCCTGCTCTCGGGGGGCACGCAGAACATCTCGACCCACGACAACACGACCGGTTCGTACAACGACCAGTCGGGTTCGACCGGCGCCCTGGCCAACACCGCGGCCGCCAACACGCTGGTCCAGAAATGGTATTCGACCGACGCCGGCTACTACACCAACGACCTGGTCCTGAAGACCGAGTCGACCTATGGCGCCATTGTCGCCGGGTCGAGCTCGCCGGTCGACACCACGCCGCCGCCGCCGACCAATCCGACGACGCCGACCACCCCCACGAACCCCACGACGCCGACCACGCCGACCGATCCCGGCACGACCGGCAAGACGATCGACGGGACCTGGAGCTATCAGGTCCTGACCGGGACGTCGGGCAACGACACCATCACCTCGAAGTCGGGCGGCGACACGCTGTCGGGCGGCGCCGGCAACGACACCTACATCTTCACCTCCAGCAACACGGTGGTGAACGAGGCGCCCGGCGGCGGCATCGACACCGTGATCGTCAAGGGCGACTACACCCTGCCGAACAATGTCGAGAACCTGACCATCAGCAGCGCGGCCACCAACAACTGGTCCGGCACCGGCAACAGCCTGAACAACGTCATCATCGGCAATGCGGGCTCCAATGTCCTCGACGGCGGCGCGGGCAACGACACGATCAACGGCGGCCTCGGCAACGACGTCATCATCGGCGGCACAGGCAACGACCTGCTCTATGGCGGCGGCGGCAAGGACACCTTCCGCTTCCTGCCGGGCAGCGGCCAGGACACGATCAAGGACTTCGCCGTCGGCGACCATGACGTGCTGGATATCTCGGGCTATCTGAAGGCCGGCTACAAGGCGACGCTCACCGACATCGGCACAGACGTGAAGGTCAGTTTCTCCACCGGCGACACGATCATCCTGACCGGCGTCCACGCCAAGGACCTGATCGCCACGACCGTGGGCTTCACCATCTAGGCCCGCGCGCCGCACCCACTCGAAATGGCCCCGTCTCCCTGAGGCGGGGCCTTTTTCTTGCCATTGCCGCCGGGTGATTAATCCTTGATCCAGCCGGGACGGGCAGAGTGCCGGCCAATGGCGAACCTGGACCCCCGCGCATGACGCAAGCCGCCCCTTCCGACGCCGCCGGCCGCGTGAGGTACTTCGTGCGCGACGACGATATCGGCGAGCTGACCGAGCCGCTGAAGCGGTTCGTCGAGCTGTTCGCCGCGCGCGGCATCCCGGTCAGCTATCAGGTGATCCCCGCGCGCCTGACCGCCGAATGCGCGGCCTATATGAAGGCGGTCTCGGCCGCCCACCCGGGCCTGGTCGAGATCGGCCAGCACGGCCTGACCCACCAGATGACCCTGGGCGGCAAGACGCTGAAGCGCGAGTTCGGCCCAGAGCGCAGCCTCGCCCAGCAGACCGACGACATCGCCCGCGGCATGAGCCTGCTGCGCGAGGGCTTCGGGCCCGACACGCCGATCGCGGTGTTCACGCCGCCGCAGCACAAGTTCGACCGCAATACGCTCACCGCTGCGGCGGCGGCGGGCCATCGGATCTTCTCCGCCGCCGCCTATCCGACGCCGCACCATCGGCTGGCCTACGCCCTGGGCCGGACCCTGGGGATCAGCAGCATCCGCCACCATGGGATCTCGCACCACGGGCGGCGGCGGCCTGAGGCCGACCTGCAGGAAATCTCCATCTCGATCGCGGTCGACAATGGCCGGCGGATCACCTGTCCGGCCGCCGGCCTCGACGCCGCCCTGGCGCGCGCCGCGCGCTGCTCGGACAGGGTCGGGCTGATGTTCCACCACGCGGTCTATGCGGGCGACGACGGGGCGGCCGCCCTGGAGGCCATCGTCGCGCGGCTGGCCGCCTATCCGGCGGCCGACTTCCACCGGTTGGGCGACCTCGCCGCCTGAGCTTCAGGCCGCGCGGCGGGCCTGGACGCGCCAGCCGTCCAGCAGGCCGTTCAGATGGGCGATCAGCTCCGCCGGATCGCTGGTGGCCAGCACCGGATCGCGCTCTCGCACGGTCTTCAGGGCCGCGCTCAGGTCGTCGACGGTCTTGGCCATGGCGATCATGCCGCGCGCGGTGAAGGCCTCGGTGATCTCGGCCTGGTGGTCGTCATAGACCTCGCCGAGCTCGAACAGCCGCGGCACCGCCACGATGCGGCAGCCCTGGCGCAGGGCGGTGATCAGCGAGCCTGTGCCGCCGTGGCAGACCACCAGGTCCGCATCCTTCAGCGTGGCCTGCATGTCCGCGAAGGGCAGGGTCTCGACGGTCGTGAGGCCGTCGGGGGCCAGGCCGCCCTGGCCGGTCTGGATCAGCACCTCCTCCGGAATCTCGCCGCGCGCCTTCAGTTCGGCGACCATCGAGACCAGCCGGTCGAAGGGCAGGATCGCGCCCACCGTGGCGAACAGCAGCGGCTTCTTGGGCGGGCGCTCGCCGTCCAGCATCTTCAGCGGGTCGAACACCGCCGCGTCGGGCCAGTAGGCGGCGAGCGCCTTCGACTGCGCCACCTTCTCGTGCGCCAGGCGTGCGGTCATCCGTCCGAACACCGACGGCTTGTCGAACCGCGCGAAGGACTCGACCACCACGATCTTCGCGCCGAGCAGCCGGGCCCAGACCAGCGGGAAGAACACGGCGCCGGCGCCGGTGCTGATCAGCACGTCGGGCCGCTCCTGCAGCATGATGGCCGCCGAGGCGAAGACGCTGCGGATTGCGCCGGCCAGCATCTTCAGCGGCGCGCCCAGGCGCGCCTGGCCCAGGGCGAAGTGCGGGACGTAGCGGGTGCGGTGCTTCTCGGCGACGCTGCGCGACAGCGCCGTGTCCTCGCTGACGAAGAAATAGTCATGGCGCGACCAGGCGGGCTCCAGGTCGATGAGCTGGCGCAGGTGACCGCCGCCGGATCCGTCCAGGCAGGCCTTAAGGCGCCGGAGGCCTGTTCCAAGGGCGGCGGTCTCGCCGGCCGCCACGCCCGCCATCGGTTTTCCGCTATCGGCCATTAGGCACCGTTTGATAATAAACTTGGCGTCATATACACCAACGACGCCCCCGGCGTGGTGAACCAACATCGTTTTGGGTATCGTTTCTTAACAATACCTGATCCGAGCAAGGCGTTTTGAATAATCTCACGAATGTTTCGTGCAAAGGGTCGCAGTGAGCGAGTGTCCGACAGGATTCCACAGCACGAGAACGCGTGTGCAGGCCGCCTCTATGCCTGGACGAACCGCCCGCGCGGCCCAGTAACCGGCGCGGCGGTCCACGGTGCGTGACGGAACGGGGCGTCGACCCCTCAAGATCGGTCTCATGTGGCACTCGGCCAGCTCCGCCAACCTGGGCGTGGGCGCGCTGACGGTCGCCAATCTGGCCATCACCAAGGCGGTCGCCGAAGAGCTGGGCCACGAGCCGCGCTTCCACATCATCGGCATGCGCGACGGCAACCGCACCTATCTGGGGCCGGAAGAGGCCGAGATCTTCGTCGTCGACACGCTCTCGCTGCTGAACCCCCTGGGCGCCTGGAAGGTGATCGGTGAGCAGGACTGCGTGATCGACATCGGCGCAGGCGACAGCTTCGCCGACATCTATGGTCTGAAACGCTTCCTGTTCCTGTGGCTGACCAAGCTGTTCGCCATCCTGCGCGGGGTGCCGCTGCTGCTGGCGCCGCAGACCATCGGCCCCTTCACCCGGTTTCCCTATCGGGATCTCGCCCGCTACGTGATGGAGCGGGCCAACGCGGTGATCGCGCGCGACCGTCTGTCCCTGGAGTTCACGCACGAAGTCGCGCCCAAGGCCAACAGCGTGCTGGCGGTCGATGTGGCGTTCGCCCTGCCCTACGAGGACCAGAGCCATCTGCGGGGCGGCAAGACCCGCGTGGGGGTCAACGTCTCGGGTCTGCTGTTCAACGAGGCCGAGAGCGGACGCAACCGCTTCGGTCTCGAGGCCAACTACGCGGTGCTGATGCGCCGCTTCATCGAGACCCTGATCGCCCAGCCCGACACCGAGGTTCACCTGATCGTCCACGTGCCGTCCTCGCTGCAGGGCTGGGACGAGGACGCCTCGCTGGCCGACCGGCTGGCGCAGGAATATCCGAGCGTCATCCGCGCCCCGAACTTCCCGGGCCCGGTCGAGGCGAAATCCTACATCTCCGGGCTCGACTTCCTGGTCGCCGGCCGGATGCACGCCTGCATCGCCGCCTTCTCGGCCGGCGTTCCGGTGGTGCCGATCGCCTACAGCCGCAAGTTCATCGGCCTGTTCGAGATGCTGGACTACAGCTGGATCGTGCCGGTGAAGGGCCTCGGCGACGAGGCGGCTTACGACCTGCTCATGGACTGCCTGGCGCGCCGCAGCGAGCTCACCAAGGCGACCAACGACGCCATGGCCAAGGTCCGCACGCTGCTCGACGCCTATCGAGCGGAACTTCGAACCCTCTTCGAACGGGCGACCGTTCGATGAGCGCCACCCGGTCGCCCACAGTCGACCGGGTGGTCGGCGGCCAGCTCTGCACCGGCTGCGGACTGTGCGCGTCGGTTGCCGGCGGGGCCATCGCCATGGACCCGGCCTCCGGTTTCAACCGCCCGGTCCAGACCGGGCCCGTCAGCGCAGAGGCCGAGCGTCGGATCGCGGGGGCCTGTCCCGGCGCGGGCCTGGCCGCCTGGCCGGACGCCCCGAACCGGCATCCCTCCTGGGGGCCGTGGCGTCGGGTCGGAGTAGGCTGGTCGACCGATCCCGACATCCGCCATCGCGGCTCGTCCGGCGGCGCGGTCACCGCGCTCGCCGTCCACGCGCTGAAGACCGGCCTGGTGGATCGCGTGATCCACGTGCTCGCCGATCCGGCCAATCCGACGGCCAACCTGGTCACCTGTTCGACCCGCGCCGCCGACGTGATCGACGGCGCGGGCTCGCGCTATGCCGCCTCCTCGCCCCTGGCCGCCATCGACGCCGCGCTGGCCGATGGCGGTAAGCTCGCCTTCGTCGGCAAGCCCTGCGATGTCTCGGCCCTGCGCCGGCTCGCGCGGCTCGATCCGCGGGTGGACGCCCACGTGCCCCTGATGCTGGCCTTCTTCTGCGCCGGCGTCCCCAACCAGTCGGCGGCGCGCAAGATCCTCAAGGCGATGGAGATCGCGCCGGACGAACTGGTCTCCTTCCGATATCGCGGCCATGGCTGGCCGGGCGACGCCACCGCGGTGGCCCGCGACGGGCGGGTGGGCGCGATGTCCTATGGCGAGAGTTGGGGCGGCTACCTCGCCAAGGAGGTCCAGTTCCGCTGCAAGATCTGCCCTGACGCCGTCGGCGGATCGTCCGACATCTCCTGCGCCGACGCCTGGTACGGCGACGCGGCGGGCTATCCCAGCTTCGCCGAACGCGACGGCCGCAGCCTGATCATGAGCCGCACCGCCCGGGGCGAGGCGCTGCTGGCCGAAGCCCTGGCCGCGGGCGCCCTGGAGATCGAGCCGCTCGAGGTGGGCGAGATCGACAAGATGCAGCCCTCCCAGGCTCTGCGCAAAAGCCTGGTCCGCGCCCGGACGGCCGCCCTGGCCATCACCCTGCAGCCGCGGCTGGACACGCGCGGGGTCATGGCGGAGGAGGCGGCGGCCAGCGCCGGCCTCAAGCTGCGGTTGCGGAACTTCCTCGGCACGGTGCGCCGCATTCTCGCCGGAAGGCGATAGAAGAATGGCCGCGGCTGGCGGCCGGGTGACAGTCTCTTTTCGCGTGCTAAGGCGAGATCGCGGCGTTATCTCTCCGTTAGCTTGGCGCCGCTAACTAAACCGAGGTCGAGGGGGCTCTTAATGATCATTCGTGGACGTTTCGCTGTCGGAGCAATACTGGCGAGCGCGGCGGTGACTTCTCCGGCGCTCGCGGCTCCGCAGCCAAGCACCCATGTCGACCGCTTCACGGTGGGCTTCAATGTCCGCGCCGAGCACGACACCAACATGTCCGGCGTCAGCGAGGCGGAAGCCCGCTCGCGCGGCATCTCGCCCGACGACACGATCTACACGCCCAACCTGACCGTGGGCGTGAACCTTCCGGCCGGCCGCCAACTCATCTATCTCGACGGCTACGCGGGCTACGTCTACCACGACAAGAACACCATCTATGACAGCGAGCGCCTGAGCGCGAACGGCGGCGTGCGCGGCCGCGTCGGCGGCATGTGCACCTACGACCTCGCCGCCAACTACGCCCGCGGCCTGAGCTCGTTCGAGGACATTGTCCTCGGCCCGACGGTCGACAACATCCTCGAGACCAAGGGCGTGTCGCTGCAGGCGACCTGCGCCCGCAAGACCGGCCTGGGCTTGACCGGCCAGATCTCGCACGAGGTGGCGGAGAACGACCAGTCGCTGCTGCGCCCGCAGGACTACGAGCAGACCTCGTACATGGGGGGCGTCACCTATTCGAAGCCGCGCCTCGGTACGCTCACCCTGTTCGGCCAGCACGTGCGCACCGAATACAGCCACCGCACGCCGGTGGCCGGCCAGACCGATGGCTATGAAAGCAACACCGAGGGCCTGACCTACGATCGCCGCCTGGGCGCGCGGATCGAGGGCACCATCACGGTCTCCTACACCAGCGTGGATTCGGTCGGGGCCAACGGGCCGACGGCGACCTCGAACTTCGACGGCTTCACCTATTCCGCGACGGGCACCTATCGCGCCTCGACCCGCCTGCGGTGCGAGTGTGGCTGCGTCCGGGGGCGAATGCTGTGCAACTGCGTCTGCGAGGGCTACGGCGGCGGTACGTGGTG
>CAMFHW010000116.1 GCA_945952175.1 uncultured Phenylobacterium sp.
CGCCGATCGCCATCCGGTCGAGCTCGGCCACGCGCGGCGAGGTCCAGGGCGCGCCGCAGGGTACGTCGCGCGACGCTTGGCTGAGCTTCGCGCCGATCGCCTCGTCCGTGCCGAAGGTTCCCTTCAAGTCGATGGCCAGCCGTCCATCGCCGCCCAGGATGACGGTCTTGCCCTGGTAGTAGGTCGGGAAGGTTCCGATCCCGAGTTGGCGGGCCAGGTCGGCAACCGCGGTCTGGCCGGGTCCGATCCACTGTCCACCCGCCTCGCTGAAGCGTCCTTCACCCAGGTCGTGGTTGAGCGTGCGGCCGCCCACACGGTCCCGCGCCTCAAGCACGGCAAAGGCGTCGCACCCCGCCAAGGCGAGGTCGCGCGCAGCGGTGAGGCCCGACAGGCCCGCGCCGATGATCACGACATCCAAAATGCCGGCCGTTGGGGGGGCCGCGTCTGACGGTCCCGCCTTGGCGCCGGCGCTGGCGACCAGTCCTACGGCCGCCACACCTCCGAGCGCCAGAAGCCGGCGCCGTTGTGGATCTGGGGCTGATCCAGATCCCGAGGCCGCGGCCTTGTCGTCCCGCGGCCGGCTCATTGGGCCCGCACCTTGCGGTTCACGCCTTCGTCCATGGCGTTGGCCATGGCCAGCAGGCCACGCATGGCCGCCCAGCGGAGCGGTTCGGGGGGAAGCGATGGGGTCTCGTGGCGAAGGGCCTGCAGCATCGCAGGCTCATCTCCGCAAATCCGCTCGGCCAGCAGGCGGCCGATCAGGGATTGGGTGCCGACGCCATGGCCCGAACAGCCGGCGGTGTAGAGGATGTTGCCGTTGGCGCCGCCTTCGCCCACGACCGGAAGGGCGTCGGCGGCGAAGCTGATATAGCCGCTCCAGCAGGTCTGGACCGCGAGCCCCCGCAGCGTCGGGAAGCGTTCGGCAAGTGCGATCGCAAGCTGGGCGTAGGCCGCCTCGTCCGGGACATTCGGGGTCTGCCCGCCATAGACATAGGCGAGACGCTTGGTGGTCAGGATCAGGGTGTCGCGCGCCGTCAGGCGATGGCTCTCCATGGTCAGGTGCGGCGTGACGATGCCCTCGCGCCGCGGCCAGCCCAGGCTGGCCAATTGGGCGGCGGAGAGCGGCTCGGTCTCGATCGCCGAGACGCGCAGGGGCAGCACCTTGTCCTTCAGCCAGCCCAGTTGCGGTGCGTAGGCGTTGGCCGCCAGGACCACGTGCGGCGCCGCGGCGTGCCCGTGCGCGGTTCGGCATTCGATGATGGCGCCTTCACCGAGCGCCTCGACGGCCGAGCCTTCAAAGAGCCGGACCCCTGCGGCCAACGCTGCGCGGCGCAGGCCCGTCACATACTTCCCAGGCTGCAGCGTCCCGCCGCCCGGAGAATAGCTGCCGAACAGGAAAGCCGGCGGAACGCCCCGCGCGCGCATCTCCGCCGGTTCCAGGAACTGCGCGGGCGCGCCCAGCTCGACGCCGAGCTGCATCTTCGCGCGCAGCGCCTTCTCCTGCGAGGGATGGACGCCGGCGTTGATGATCCCGGAGGGATTGTAGTCGCAGGCGATCCCCAGCTCGGTCAGGCGCTGTTCGACGTAGGCGACACCGGCTTCGTCGAAGCCGACGATCCGGCTGGCCTTCTCGCGCCCGACGCGCTTCAGGAAGAAGTCCAACTCCAGTCCCTGGCCGCCCGCCAGGTAGCCGGCGTTGCGGCCGCTGGCCCCGAACCCCGCGAACTCCCGTTCCAGAACCACCACATCCGCGCCTCGCGCGCGGAGCTCCAGCGCCGTCGAAAGCCCTGCGAATCCCGCGCCGACGACCACCACATCTGCGTTCACCCGGCCTTGCAGCGAAGGTTGGAGCGATCTCGGCCGTTCAAGCCACCCACCGATCGACCGGTAGACGCCAGGGCTCGCAACGACGCTTGTCTTCATGGCTTCCTCCCGCCGGAGGGAAAAAATAACGACCGTTTTGTAAAACGCAATTCTTTTGGATAACGCCCACACAAAGAATGAGCCGCAATCGTGACGCGGCGCCCGAACCGGCCTTAAGGCGGCGTGGACCGCCGGCGCGTCGGGAGCGACGGCGTTCATGGCCAAGACCGTCAGGCGGTAGGCGAGCGCCATTTCGTTTCGCGCAAGGCTTACCGCACGGAGCAGTTCGCGCGCGGACAGGGGAACTTGCGCTAGGTCCGCAAGGCTGTAGCGGACGGATGGAGGGTGACCCGACTCGTCAGGACCGCGCCGGTCGGTTCAACCTCCGCCGCGCCTCTCTCCGGGCGACTGCTCGCTTCACTCAAACTCGCCTGCGCTAAACAGTCGCTCGGCCGTGCCAAAACGTCCGGGGCCGGGACCCAGGGTGTCGAACCCATCGCAAGCATCCGCCTGCGATCCAGCCGCGCGTGGCTCTCCCGCCCCGGCCCGCTAGTTGAACACGCTGTATTCGTAGTCCACGGCCACCTCGCCAGAATCGGCGGTCGCCCCTGTCACGTTGTCCGTCACGTGGCACTTCCAGGTCGAGTAGTGGACCAACTGAGCCGTGCCCGAGCGGTAGAAGGAGGTCGATTGCCCACCCGGCGTCGCGGAGAAGAGGGATTCACCGCCCGTCTGGACCCAGCTGTAGCTGAAGTTGCCGGAGCCGCCCGTGACAGTGGCGCTAATCGGGCCATCACCCCAGGAAGAGCCAGTACTGTAACGCCCGCCGCTCCAACTGTAGCTGCTCAAGGACACGGATATGGCTGGATTTGAGGTGACCGTCACCGTAACCGTGCCGGTGTTGCTCGTGCCGCCCGGGCCAACCGCCTGATAGGTGAAAGTGTACGTCCCAGGCGTCGATCCGGCGGTGAAGTGCGCTGTCGCACCGCTGAACGACACAGATCCCTGCGAAGGCCCAGACACAAGCTGCAGGGAGGACCACTGGCCGCTGGTCGGGGTCAGGCTGATGTCGACCGAAGCGTTCTGATAGACGGTCGCCGAGCCATTGCCGACTGTGGGCGGCGGCGGCGCGCCCGCCACGGCGACCGTGATCGTGCCGGTCGTCTGATTGGTGCTGTCGCTGATCGTGTAGCTGAAGGTGTCATTCCCGCTGAAGCCGGAATTGGGCGCGTAGCTGAACGAGGTGTCGCCGGTCTTGGTGACCACGCCGCCGTGGGCGGCGGTCGGCGTGTTCCAGCCGGTGATCACCAGCGCATGATATTCCGGATCGCTGATGTGGCCGGTCAGGTGGCGCCCGCCGCTGGCGGGGTAGATGTTGGCGCGGTCAGTGAAGGTGTTGGCTCCCGTGCGGAAGGTCGGCGGCGGCGTAGTGGTGTCGCCGTACTCGATCTCGACCATGACGGTCTGCGCCGACTGGCCGACGACGCCGTAGGTGTCGGTCACCCGACAGGCCCAGTAGGAAATGAAGTCGTCGCCGACCGTGTCGGGCGGCCGGATCCAGTTTGCCTGGCTGGTGGTTGCGTTGTTCGCCTGCGTATTGAGGTCACCGCTGACCCTGACCCACTGGTAGCTGTAGGGCGGCGTGCCCCCTGTGGCCGCGCAGTTCACATACGGCGGGGTTCCGGCGCTGTAGAGGTTGCCGGACGATCCCGGCCAACGCTTGAAGCGTTCGTAGTATGTCGCGTCGATGGTCGGCACCACGACCGGTCCGACATTGACCGTGATGACCGCCGAGCCTGTACCGCCGCGACCATCCGAGACCGTATAGGGGATGGTATCCTGCACGCCGCCGACGCCGGGGTCGGGGGTATAGGAGATCGTCAGTCCGTTGCTCCCGACCGAGGCCGTTCCATAGGGCGGATCGCTCACCGACACGGTCAGGGGGTCGCCATCGGCGTCTGAAATATGGGTGCTGGGGTCGATCGTGATCGTCGCGCCCGCCGGCGCGCTGACGGTGAAATTTGTGGCTACCGGGGCGGTGTTGCCGGAGGCGCTGGTCCCGTAGAACCGGAAATCGCCAACCGCCAGCGCCGTGGCTGAGGACATGACGAGCTGGACATAGCGCGCAGTGACCCCGCCCATGGCGATGGTCTTATAGCTGCCGGCGACCACGCCGGAGACGGTCGGACCCGTGGTCCAGGTGGTTCCATCCTTCGAGGTTTGCAGCACCGCGCCGTTGAGATTCGAGACCGACAGGCCCGACCAGATCGCGGAGGCCACGTCGACGTGGTCCAACTTCTTGATCGACCCGAAGTCGGCCTTGATCCAGGAATTGGCGACGGCGTTCGTGGCGTGGATGGTGTTGAGCGCGTTGAACAGACCATCGCGCATGCCGCCGGGCGGGGCGAGGCCGGTGGCGCCGATGCCGTTGGACGACGCGCTGAAGCTCACCGGGCGGATCTCGCCCGCCGGGGCGAGGTTCGACACGCGGATCCGGTTGCCGGCCTGGTCGTAGGCGTAGGAGACGGCCTTGCCGTCGGTGTTCACCGCCGAGATCAAGCGGCCGAGGCTGTCGTAGCGATAATCGGTCGAGGTCTGGGACGTCGCCGGGGACCAGAGGGCAAAAGCTGCGGCAAGGGCCACGGCCGTCATTCGGGCCAACATACGGCCCGGCGCAAACTTGCCCATGTGATCCCCCAATCGCGATCCCCACATCAATCTGAAATTGAGCCCGCTTTGCAAGCCGAACTGTAAAGCTTACGCGGAAAAATTGCGTTGGCGTGTGGATTTCGAGATTGCTCGCGCGCAATCAGCCTTGCCCGACCGCGTTCGCCTGGAGACGTCGGGCGCCGCGGTAGCGCGAGAATATCATGCTGCGGTTGTCGAATCGTCAGTCCTGTGACGCTTTCTCGACCAAGACGCGAGAAATTTTCGGCGATCCAAGTTCAAAATTCCTTGCACCTCGGATTCCGTCAATTGACGGTTGCGCAAGCGTGGCTATAGGGTCGCTGCAACCTGTGCGCGCTCAGTACGCCAAGGGCTTGGGGGATGTCGATGAACTTGGCGCCGGTCGGCAAAGCGCTTTCGCGTGTCATGCTCGCGGGAATTGTGTCGGTTTTTGCAGGCTCCGTGGCCGTCGCTGGGCCCGGGCCCGCCCAGACCACGGTCGGGGTGGGGACCTTCGTTACGCCGACCGCCGCGGCCAGCTACTACAGCGGCCTCGGGTCCGCGGCGACCAGCGCCACGCCAGACCTCTATCCGGCCGGAACCTATCCCAAGGAGATCGTCGAGCTCGCCCGGGCGCTCAACAACAACCCGGACCAGATGTTCGAGTTCGTCCGGAACAACATCGAAATCAACTGGAGCTACGGCCTTCAGAAAGGCGCGCTGGGCGCGCTGGTGGACCGCTCGGGCACCGCCTTCGACCAGGCCATGCTGCTGGTCCAGCTCATCCGCCAGATCCCTGGCTACACGGCCACTTACAAGTATGGCACGATCAGCCTCACTCCGGCTCAATTCACGGCGTGGAGCGGGATCACAGACCCGTCCGCCGCCTGCGAACTGCTCGCCAATGGCGGCATTCCGGGCGTCGTGAACGGCACGACCACCGCCACCTGCGACTATAGCCCAACCACCCTGACCTCCAACGTCGTCCTGTCCCACGTCTGGGTGCAGGTGACCGGCCCGAGTGGAACCTGGGTGTGGGATCCTTCCTACAAGCCCCATAGCTACGCGACGAAGCCGAACCTGAAGTCGATCGCCGGGTTCTCCCAGTACCAAGCCTCGAGCAAGTCCACTGTCGGCGAGTCCAAGGGCGGCGATGGAACCTCGACGCCCCTGTGGGAGAGCAACCTCAACAACACGGCCCTGACCTCCTACAACATGGAGGGCTACGGCGCGGCCCTGCAGACCTGGCTGGACGCGAACGCCGCGTCCTACAGTCTCGAAGACATGTTGGGTGTCGGGCGCATCACCGCGGCCACCACCTCGGAGATGGCCCACAACACCAGCCTCAGCTACGCGACGGAGTCCGGCTCATGGTCGGGCGACATTCCCGACGCCTGGCGCACGACCCTGCGCGTCCAAGTGACCCGCAACACCACGGGCTCCGCGTCGCGCACAGCGCTTTCGGTCTTCGACCGGCTGCTCTTCGTCGACCAGATCTACGGTAAGAAGCTCGAGATCTGGTCGCGCAACAACGGGACGGGCGGCTCCGGCGCCGACACGCTGCGCCTGCTCGACGAAACCGGCGCCTCTACCATCGTGCAGTCGGGGCCCACCAACGCCGACGAGCCGGGCTACAACGCCGCCCAGATCACGCTGACGGCGAACCATCCCTACGCCGCCGCCAGCGGGACCTTCATGGACGACACCGTCGTCAAGCAGGCGATGATGTGGATGCCCCTGGTCGTCGTGAACAGCTGGGGCGAGGTCAACAAGGGCTTCATCGACAAGTGGGGGGCGCGCGACGACAGCGACGCCCCGATCGTCAACCCCGCCGGCTGCGACACCTGCGACGTCTATGGACAGTCCGCCGGGGATGGCCGCCGCGAGCAGCTGGCCGCGGCCTGGTCGGCCCAGTCCTCGCGTGCGGGTCGCATCCATGCCGGCCTTGGCAATGGGCGCTACACCCATCACCATTCCATCGGCATCGTCACCGCCGACACCGAACCGGGCCCCACGATCACCCAGAACCCGGACGGCTCGGGCGGCCACTGGTACCCGATCAACGACAGCTATGACCGCATCGATGTCGACGCGGCGTTCAGCTATTCGCGTCTGTGGACGGCCTATGACGCCGGCCAGAGCTACTATATCGACGTCTATGATCGCCGCGCCGGCATCCTGGCCATCGCCGCGACCCTGGACGCCCTGGAAGGCAGCGTCTCGGCCCAAATCGCCGACATGCCGGACACCGCCTCAACCGCCACCCGCATCGAGTGGGGCAACGCCCCTCCTGGAGGCGTCGATGGCGATGCAGTTGGTGGGAGCGTCAGCCGCAAACTCTACTATTTTAAGACCCCCGCCCTCTACGCCGCCGCCACGAATTTCGCCAAGTTCGAAGGTCAGGCCTCGCTCACCGGCCTGTCCCCCAGCCCCTCGCACTCGCGCACGGCTGTCGTGCTCGGATCTGGCGAGGGCGGCAGCTGGCAGTCCGCGCTCACCACCACCATCAACACCTATCTGACCGCGGGCTTCGAGGTCACGGCCTCCGAGGAATCCTTCCTCGGCCCGGGCCAGCGCGGTGGCGCGTTCACGAAACAGAGCCCTGGGGTCTACGGCCACCTGTACACGCACCAGCGCGGCGGCGCCTTGGTCGCCATCAAGAACGACGCCAACGGCGACCCGGCCTTCATCGCCCACGTGGTGACGGGCACGGCCTACAACGCCAAGGGCGGCGGCGGCGGGGCCCAGGCCGGACACCAGAACCAGTACGACCCCTCCAAGGCCGCCGACGTGCTGAAGGCCCGCTTCGTCGACCGCTCCAGCGCCATGGGCGTGGACCTGCTGTCGGGCGGCGTCACCTATACCAGCCCGGCCGAGGTCTCGGTGGGGCAGGGCGAGTTCCCCTACAAGCTCGGCGCCCAGATCATGTGGCGCGGGGGCGAAGTGAAGAGCCCGAACTTCGGGCCCGGCGTGCACACCGCCCCCCAGACTCCCTGGACCACCAACTGGCACAATGCGCTGAACCTCTCGAGCAGCGGCATGGAGGCCATGGGGATCACCGACGCCCGTACGGCGGCCGGCACGCTCTCGGCCTTCATGACCATGCAGGACGTCTATCGTGAGAACCCCTATCCGGGCCGCGAGGGCACGGCCCTGCTCGCCGCCGCCTGGTGGGTCAAGCAGATCTCCGGCAATGTCGCCACCGTCAGCGTCGGGGCCGACACCCGCCAGTTCGTGCGGCGCATGCGCTACACCAACGGCACGACCAGCTGGATCACGCCAGGCCCCGGCATCGCCGAGACCCTGGTCCAGTCGGGCAGCCGCGCCGTCGCGCTGAACAATTGCGGCAAGAGCGTCTACGTCTCCACCCGCGGCTGGGATGACAGCGGCCTCTCGTTCGCGGTCCAGAAGGCCAATGGCGATGTCCAGAATTTTGGCTACTGGACCCAGCGCATCAATAACGGCGACTATTGCAGCGACTTCCACGGGTTCCGCCTGAACACCTGGACCTTCCCGCAAGGCGTCACCGTCAGCCTGGCCTACACGAGCCCCGGAGCCTCCGGCGACCTGCCGGCCCTGTCCTCGGTGAGCAATTCGCTCGGCCGCTCGATCACCTTCACCAATGGCGGCATCCCGACGCCGGGCAGGACCGGTGGCTTCAGCGCGGGCACGCGCACGATCTCGATGACCTGGGACGGCCTCGCCACCTCGACCCAGACCGATTCCGACAGCTCCGACAGCACCTGGCCGACCCTCACCACCAAGTTCGCCATCACGGTCGGCGGCGGCGGCGACAGCCTGCTGGGCGGCCGCTACCAGCTGACCGACGTCTGGACGGCGGACGACGCCTACAACGCCGCCACCCACTACGACTATGACAGCCTCTATCGGGTGAAGCAGGCCAAGGACCGCCTGGGCGTGCTGGGCAGCCGGCCTGGCTACCAGTTCCATATCGCCGACGGCCTGCGCGGCGACCGGGTCGATCCGCTGGGCGGCGTCTACGCGGTCTATTACGACCTCGACAAGCACCCGATCCGGTTCATCGACGAACTCAACCAGTCGACCACAGCGGTCTATGACCGCATCGGCCGGATCCTCAACTACACCTATCCCGAAGGCGACAAGGAAGCCTTCGAGTACGACAGCCACAACAACACCACCAAGTACACCAAGTCCGCCAAGCCCGGCTCGGCGGAGGCCGGAACCTCCCTGGTCGTCCAGGCCACCTGGGACCAGACCTTCAACAAGCCGGCGACCATCACCGACGCGCGCGGCCATACCTCGAGCTTCACCTATTTCGCCTCGGGCAATGGCAAGGGGCTGATGCAGCAGGCCGTTCGCCCGCCCGCCGCCAGCGGCGGGACCGCGCCCACCTACGGCTTCACCTACAACGCCGCCGGCCAGCTGCTGACCTCGACCGACCCGACCAGCCTGGTGGTGTCGAACACCTATGACGCCAGCGGCTACCTGGCGACCACGACGACCGACCCGACCGGCCTGAACGCGACCACCACCTACACCACCAGCACCCTGGGCGACGTGCTCAGCGCCGATGGCCCGCTCACCGGCACGGCCGACACGCTGCGCTACGCCTATGACGGCCGCCGCCGCAAGCTCCAGGAGACCCAGCCGGATCCGGGCGTGGGGACGAGCGCCGGCAAGCCCTATTCGGTGAAGACCGCCTATGACGCCATGGGCCGGGTCGCGAACAGCCAGGAAGGCTATGTGAGCGGCACGAGCTTCGTCTCGCTCAAGACCACCAGCTACCTCTACGACGCGGTCGGCAACCGGGTGCAGGAGACCCTGCCCCTGGTCGGCGGGGCGCCCTCCGGCGTGAAGAGCATCTGGTACGATGCGCTCAACCGCACGGTCTGCACCGCGATCCGGATGAACCCGGCCACCTTCACCGTCTCCCAGCCGGACGGCTGCTCGCAGGGTCCGCAGGTGGGCGACGATTTCGACCGGATCACCAAGACGATCTATGACGCGGCCGGCCACGTGACCAAGGTCTGGGCGGGCCTGGGCTCGCCGGACGAGGAGGTGCTCTCTCAGTTCGCCTGGTCGCCGAACGGCCAGCGGATCAGCGTGACCGACGGCAACGGCAACCTGACCGGCTACGCCTATGACGGCTTCGACCGGCTGGTGAAGGTGAGCTTCCCGAGCGTGACCCGCGGGGCAGGGACGACCAACAGCGCCGACTATGAGAGCTACGTCCTCGACGCCAACGGCAACCGCACGAGCCTGAGGAAGCGCTCGGGCGCGACGATCACCTACGACTACGACTGGCTGGACCGGGTGACCCGCAAATATGGGGCGGCGACCTCGGTCGACTACA